>NZ_AYMH01000072.1:0-15092 GCF_000633475.1 Bacillus sp. H1a
GATAAGTGCTGAAAGCATCTAAGCATGAAGCCCCCCTCAAGATGAGATTTCCCATAGCGTAAGCTAGTAAGATCCCTGAAAGATGATCAGGTTGATAGGTTCGAGGTGGAAGCATGGTGACATGTGGAGCTGACGAATACTAATAGATCGAGGACTTAACCATATAATATGTAGCAAATGTTATCTAGTTTTGAAGGAATATGCCTTCATAGTTTGGTGATGATGGCAGAGAGGTCACACCCGTTCCCATACCGAACACGGAAGTTAAGCTCTCTAGCGCCGATGGTAGTTGGGACCTTGTCCCTGTGAGAGTAGGACGTCGCCAAGCAACTAAAACACGAGTCATTTGACTCGTGTTTTTTTATTTCCCATGAAATAGGCTAGATTCCGTTAATAAAAATGTCGAAATATAGTAAGGGATCTTTTGAGCAGAAATATTGAGAAATTGATAAATGAATGGATAATCTTCGGAGTTGTAGCTTCCAAGTAAGTCATACCACCAATCAGTTTCATACCTAGAAATCATGCTTAAATTATAGAGCAATAAGTAATGAACAAGGAGTTCAGGTAATACTGGCTTAGGATTTCTAGGATCGCTCGTAAGTGGTAAATAATAAGTATCAGTAAGATGCTCGTAGTATAAAGGGGTACTATACATAGGATTCCATGATTGAATGGGCGCTGTAAAAAGCACATTCGACTCATTAGTTTTCCCAGGTACATGTTGTATTGATAAATGCTTACAAGCTGTTTCAATGTAACGAGAAAACCTCTCCTTGGTCATATGTAGTCGATCTAGTATATTGACTGGAAAGGAGAGTTCATTTTTATTTGGTGAATCGATCTTATATAATGTTGTTCCTTTTTGACTATAGCGAAATAAATTTTGTAACTCAGGGATTTTCCCCATTAGCTCTAACATGTTAAATTTTTCTGCTTCCAAGTGTTTCATGTGAAACACTCGTTCTGCGGTATGAGAAAACAATCCATTTTTCTGTATTTTTACCTCATCTTCTAAAAATTGATACCCTTGTTTTTTTCTTTTACGTGTTGTAACTCCATGCGCTAAAACTGTCGTTGATTCTGGATAGTTTGGATCAATAGTTAACAAACAAGCTTTAAAAAGCTGGCTCATTCCATAAAACAACAACATTGGCTGAATGGAGAAGGGGGCTGTCTTATATAATTCATAATAATTTTTCCCATGTTCTAAGTAATAAATAAAGGGATAACAATTTTCAAAACTTTTTTTTTCAGCATCTTGAATTGAGGATTTTTCGTAACAACGGGCAAGATAACGTTGTACATTTTGAGATGAAAAAAAGAAACTTAAGTGCTGCCAAATGCAAGGTGTATGATGCATATATTACGCTCCTTTTATTGTCTAAAAATTCTAACATTTATATACTTTCTTGACAGTATTTTAACCAATTGATAAGCTACTAATAATAATTTCTGGTATCATGGGGGGAACAATTATGTGGGAATCTAAATTTGTTAAAGAAGGTTTGACTTTTGATGATGTATTACTTGTACCAGCAAAGTCAGATATATTACCAAGAGAAGTAAGTGTTAAAACAGTTTTATCTGAAAGCTTACAGCTAAACATCCCGTTAATTAGTGCAGGAATGGATACAGTCACAGAGGCTGACATGGCTATTGCGATGGCTCGCCAAGGCGGTTTAGGAATCATTCATAAGAATATGTCTATCGAGCAACAGGCAGAGCAAGTTGATAAAGTAAAGCGCTCTGAAAGCGGCGTTATTTCAGATCCTTTCTTCTTAACTCCAGAACATCAAGTATTTGATGCAGAACATCTTATGGGAAAATATCGTATCTCAGGTGTGCCAGTTGTAAATAATTTAGATGAGCGAAAATTAGTTGGTATTATTACAAACCGTGATATGCGTTTCATCCAAGACTACTCAATCAAAATTTCTGACGTAATGACAAAAGAAAAGTTAATTACAGCTCCAGTTGGTACTACACTGGAAGAAGCTGAAAAGATCCTACAAAAGTATAAAATTGAAAAGCTCCCTCTTGTTGATAACAACGGTGTATTACAAGGGCTTATTACAATAAAAGATATTGAAAAAGTAATTGAATTCCCAAACTCTGCTAAGGATAAGCAAGGACGCTTATTAGTCGGAGCAGCAGTTGGTGTAACGGCTGATGCAATGCTTCGTATCGACGCATTAGTAAAAGCGAGCGTAGATGCAATTGTACTTGATACAGCTCACGGGCATTCTCAAGGTGTTATTGAAAAAGTAAAAGAAGTTCGTGCGAAATATCCAGCACTAAACATTATCGCTGGAAATGTTGCGACAGCTGAAGCGACGAAAGCATTAATCGAAGCCGGTGCAAATGTAGTGAAAGTTGGTATTGGGCCAGGTTCTATTTGTACAACGCGTGTTGTAGCTGGAGTTGGTGTACCACAATTAACAGCAGTTTATGATTGTGCAACTGAAGCTCGTAAACACGGCATTCCCGTTATTGCTGATGGCGGTGTTAAGTACTCTGGTGATATGGTTAAAGCTTTAGCAGCAGGAGCACACGTTGTTATGCTAGGTAGTATGTTTGCTGGTGTAGCTGAAAGCCCTGGAGAAACTGAAATTTACCAAGGTCGTCAATTTAAAGTATATCGTGGTATGGGTTCTGTTGGAGCAATGGAAAAAGGAAGTAAAGATCGCTACTTCCAAGAAGGAAACAAAAAACTTGTTCCAGAAGGTATTGAAGGACGAGTACCATATAAAGGACCTTTAGCAGATACAGTTCATCAATTAGTTGGTGGATTACGTGCAGGTATGGGATACTGCGGAGCACAGGATTTAGAATTCTTACGTGAGAATGCGCAATTCATTCGTATGTCGGGTGCTGGGTTACGTGAAAGCCATCCTCATCACGTACAGATTACAAAAGAGGCTCCAAACTACTCATTATAATGTCTTATATGTAAATAGACGGAGATTTGATATCTCTGTCTATTTTTTTTTGATTATGTTAGAATAACGGTTATGTGAGTACATAGATATTGGGGGTAGCAAAAGTGAAAGGTATGTTTTGCAAAAGATTCATTGCGTTGGTAACAGTGCTTACACTAGCTTGTAGCATGTTTGTACCATATGGCAATGCATCAGCAGAAACAGGAGCCGCTTTAAACATTGAAGCAGGTGCGGCAATTTTAGTAGAAGCGAATTCTGGGAAGATTTTATATCAAAAAAATGCTGACGAATTACTGGCAATTGCTAGTATGACAAAGATGATGAGTGAATACTTAGTGAATGAGGCGGTAGCAAAAGGGAAACTGAAGTGGGACCAAAAAGTTAAAGTTTCTGAATATGCGCATAAAATTTCACAAGATCGTTCATTATCAAATGTTCCTCTAGAAAACGGTGGTTCCTATACGGTAAAAGAACTGTATGAAGCGATGGCAATTTATTCTGCTAATGGAGCGACAATTGCTTTAGCTGAAGCAGTAGCAGGAAAAGAAGTAGATTTTGTAAAAATGATGAACGATAAGTCAAAAGAGTTTGGATTAAAAAATTATAAATTCGTAAACTCTACGGGCTTAACGAACAAAGATTTAAAAGGACAACATCCTGAAGGGACAACTCCTGACGAAGAAAATAAAATGTCTGCAAGAGATGTTGCGATTTTAGCACAACATCTTATCCAAGATTTTCCGAAAACATTAGATACAGCAAAAATCCCAAAAATGACATTCCAAAAGGGTGGTAAGTATCCAATTGATATGGCTAACTGGAATTGGATGTTAAAAGGATTAATTAAGGAATATGAAGGTGTAGATGGTCTGAAAACAGGATCCACTCCAGAAGCAGGAGATTGTTTTACTGGTACAGCAGAAAGAAATGGCATGCGTTTAATTTCTGTAGTAATTAAAACAAATTCTCATACAGCACGTTTTGATGAAACGAAAAAATTATATGATTACGGATTTACAAACTTTGAAGTGAAGAAGGCTTATGCAAAAGATTCAGCAGTAAAAGGACAAGAAACTGTACGAGTTGAAAATGCAAAAGAAAAAGATGTAGCGGTTCAAACGAAACAAGCTATTTCCCTTCCAATGCCAAAAGGAAGTAAAGACGTTTATAAAACAGAATTTAAAGTAATAAATAAAGAACAAGAAGCACCTATTAAAAAAGGTGTGGCAATTAGTCAAATGATTATATCGCCGAAAGATAGCAATGACCCTGGATTTTTATCAGGTAAATCATTACAAGTAGACCTTGTAACGAAATCTGAAGTAGAAGAAGCGGGCTGGTTCACACGTTCTATGCGCGGAATTGGTTCTTTCTTTAGTGGTATGTGGAATGGTGCTGTTGATACAGTAAAAGGTTGGTTTTAAAAGCTCCTCATTGTAGGAGCTTTTTTTTATTCCTATTTTTCATACCGACTTTATGAAAAAGTAGTAGACAAGCATTAGATAGTTAATGGTAGAATGTAAGAGTATTCTTAATTTTCTCCTTTAACGGGGGAAAGCAATCACCTAGGGGGGTTTTTGTACATGACAAATGTAACAGGGACAGAACGTGTAAAACGTGGAATGGCAGAAATGCAAAAAGGCGGCGTTATTATGGACGTAGTTAACGCTGAACAAGCAAGGATTGCAGAAGAGGCAGGCGCAGTTGCTGTTATGGCATTAGAGCGTGTACCTGCAGATATTCGTGCAGCAGGTGGCGTTGCTCGTATGGCGGACCCAACAATTGTTGAAGAAGTTATGGGTGCTGTGTCAATTCCGGTTATGGCAAAATGTCGTATCGGTCACCTTGTAGAAGCACGTGTATTAGAATCATTAGGGGTAGACTATATCGATGAGAGTGAAGTATTAACTCCTGCTGATGAAGTATACCATTTAAATAAACGTGATTACACAGTTCCATTTGTATGTGGTTGCCGTGATATCGGAGAAGCTGCACGTCGTATTGCAGAAGGTGCATCTATGCTTCGTACAAAAGGTGAACCTGGAACAGGAAACATTGTAGAGGCAGTGCGTCATATGCGCCAAGTCAATGCAGAAATCCGTCAAGTTGCAAGTCTACGTGAAGATGAGTTAATGACATATGCAAAAAATACTGGTGCTCCTTATGAAGTGCTACTTGAAATTAAACGCCTTGGCCGTTTACCAGTTGTAAACTTTGCAGCAGGTGGTGTAGCAACACCAGCGGATGCAGCGTTAATGATGCAACTTGGTGCTGATGGTGTATTTGTTGGATCTGGTATCTTCAAATCAGAGAACCCAGAGAAATTTGCACGTGCAATCGTTGAAGCAACGACTCATTATGAAGATTACGAACTAATTGCAAGCCTTTCTAAAGGATTAGGTACTGCAATGAAAGGTGTCGAAATTTCAACGTTATTACCAGAACAACGCATGCAAGAGCGTGGATGGTAATTAAAGGAGATCTTTAAAATGGTGAAAATCGGTGTACTAGGTCTTCAAGGTGCAGTTCGTGAGCATGTAAAATCAGTTGAAGCAAGTGGTGCAGAAGCTGTTGTTGTAAAGCGTATAGAACAACTTGAAGAGATTGATGGTCTTATTTTACCAGGCGGTGAAAGTACAACAATGCGCCGTCTTATTGATAAGTATGCTTTCATGGAACCTCTTCGTACATTTGCGAAGTCTGGTAAACCAATGTTTGGTACATGTGCAGGTATGATTCTTCTTGCGAAAACACTTATTGGCTATGAAGAAGCGCATATTGGTGCTATGGATATTACAGTTGAGCGCAATGCGTTCGGGCGCCAAAAAGATAGTTTTGAAGCCGCACTTTCAATTACGGGTGTGGGAGAAGACTTCGTTGGTGTATTTATCCGTGCTCCGTATGTTGTAAATGTAGCTGATGATGTTGAAGTACTTTCTACGCATGGCGATCGAATGGTAGCGGTAAGGCAAGGGCCATTTTTAGCTGCTTCTTTCCATCCGGAATTAACGGACGATCATCGTGTAACAGCATACTTTGTAGAAATGGTAAAAGAGGCAAAAATGAAAAAAGTTGTATAAGTAACTTGCAACTTGTATAAGATTATAGTAAATTGATGGTAACAATTTTATAAAATAAGCGTGTTGATAGGAAATAGTAACAAATGACGTTTCTTATAGAGAGTCGATGGTTGGTGGAAATCGATAGAAACAGTTTGTGAATCCATCCTGGAATGGAATGTGGAATATCTTTATGATTAGTAAGCATTCCCGGTGAAGAGCCGTTATTTCTACTTGAGAGGAAAGCGGTAATGCTTTCAACTAGGGTGGCAACGCGGGTTAACTCCCGTCCCTGTTTATAGGGACGGGAGTTTTTTGTGTTTTATAAAATAAAAGGAGGAGTATATAATGCTTGATATTAAATTTTTACGTACGAATTTTGAAGAAGTAAAAGCAAAATTACAGCATAGAGGCGAAGATTTAACGGATTTTGGTCGCTTTGAAGAACTTGATACGAGAAGAAGAGAGTTACTTGTTCAAACAGAAGAACTAAAAAGTAAACGTAACGAAGTATCTCAGCAAATTTCAGTATTAAAACGCGAAAAGAAAGACGCGGAAGCTTTAATTCTAGAAATGCGTGAAGTTGGAGAAAAAGTAAAAGATCTTGATAATGAGCTTCGTACAGTTGAAGAAGATTTAGAAAGATTAATGTTATCTATTCCAAATATCCCTCATGAATCTGCTCCAGTAGGTGAAACAGAGGATGATAACGTAGTAGCACGTACTTGGGGAGATGTGAAAGAATTTACTTTTGAACCAAAACCACATTGGGATCTTGCTACAGATTTAGGGATTTTAGATTTTGAGCGTGCTGGGAAAGTAACAGGAAGCCGATTTGTATTTTACAAAGGTGCTGGTGCAAGATTAGAACGTGCTTTAATTAGTTTCATGCTTGACCTTCACACTGACGAGCATGGATATGAGGAAGTATTACCTCCTTATATGGTAAATCGTGCAAGTATGACGGGAACAGGGCAACTTCCGAAATTTGAAGAAGATGCATTCCGCATTGAAAGCGAAGATTATTTCTTAATCCCTACAGCTGAAGTACCTGTAACGAATATGCATCGTGATGAGATTTTAAGTAAAGAGCAATTACCGATACGATATGCTGCATTTAGCTCATGTTTCCGTTCTGAAGCGGGTTCAGCTGGTCGCGATACACGCGGTTTAATTCGCCAACATCAATTTAATAAAGTTGAACTTGTGAAGTTCGTGAAACCAGAAGATTCTTACGAAGAGTTAGAAAAATTAACAAATGATGCAGAGCGCGTGTTACAATTATTAGAGTTGCCATATCGCGTTATGAGCATGTGCACAGGAGATTTAGGATTTACAGCAGCGAAGAAATACGATATTGAAGTATGGATTCCGAGCTATGGTACATATCGTGAAATTTCTTCTTGTAGTAATTTTGAAGCTTTCCAAGCGAGACGTGCAAATATCCGTTTCCGTCGTGAGCCAAATGGCAAACCAGAACATGTTCATACATTAAATGGATCTGGTCTTGCGATTGGGCGTACGGTGGCAGCTATTTTAGAGAACTACCAACAAGAAGATGGTACAATTATAATTCCAGAAGTTCTTCGCCCTTATATGGGAGGAAAAACAGTTATTAAATAAATTTAAACATTCATCGGTATGAGTGATTGGTAATTATGAGCGTTGTCAGTAGTGTAATGAAGGAGAGGGAAAGTGAAATTTTCCTTTCCTCATAATTTATCATAGCAGGGTTGACTAACTGTTTTTCTTTTGATATTATATTTGATGTCAATATGGAGGTATACCCAAGTCTGGCTGAAGGGATCGGTCTTGAAAACCGACAGGCGGCGAGAGTCGCGCGGGGGTTCGAATCCCTCTACCTCCTCCAGATATAATTGACAACAGCGCATATAAGTGGAGATTGGAGAACTCGTTACCAACACGTAACGAGTTTTTATTTTAAAACCAATCATAAAGTATGATGTAAGGACATAATGTCCTTATTACACACTCATATTCCGATGATTATCTTCATAGATATGAAAGGAGTCAACATGGATCTTATTATACAAACGTTTCCTTTAGATGGAAAAACTTTATATTATGTACAATGTCCTGTCTGTAAGAACAATAGAATTTTAAACAGTGGTGCAAATGTATCGCGCATTATAAGCGATGATACATTCCGTAAACTTTGTGGTTGCACTTGTGATGTAAAGCAAGCTGCGACAAAAGTAGAGGCGCCAAAAAAGGTTGAAAAACCAGCTGTAAAGAAAGAAGCAGCTCCAAAACGTACAGGTAAAGTATTAACAGCAGTGATTAACGGGAAAGAAATGACTGTTAAAGAGATTGCTGAAACATATGACATTAGTACAAGTACTGTTCGTCAGCGTATTAACGCTGGAAAACCTGAGAGTGAAATTATTGCTCCAACAAAGAAGAAGTAATTTAATAGGAAAACCCGTGCATATGCACGGGTTTTTTATTTTACAAGTTTACGTGTTTGTTTTAAAAAATGCCCAATTTTTTTAATGATTGGTTCGATTGAGTCCCCATCTTTTAAAATATCGTACTCATTAATATTTAAGCGTAAAACAGGGCATGAATTAAAGTTATTAATCCAGTTCTCATAACGTCCGTGCATCTCTTTCCAATACTCAATTGGTGTTTGTTGTTCCATTGGACGTCCTCGTTCTTGAATACGATCGACAATATCATCGAAAGAACCTTCTAAGTAAATTAATAAGTCTGGATGAGGGAAGTAAGGAGTCATGACCATAGCATCAAATAAACCTTTGTATGTTTCATAATCAGTTTCTGTCATTGTACCCTTTTCGTGATGCATTTTTGCGAAAATGCCAGTGTCCTCATAGATAGAACGGTCTTGAACAAAACCGCCACCATATTCGAAAATTCTTTTTTGTTCTTTAAATCGTTCTGCTAAAAAGTACACCTGTAAGTGAAAGCTCCAGCGTGTGAAATCAGCATAGAACTTGTCCAAATATGGATTGGAATCTACTTTTTCAAAAGATGTACGATAACCTAAAGCGTTAGCTAATGCAGTCGTCATAGTTGATTTACCGACACCTACTGTTCCAGCAATAGTGATAACTGCGTCATTTGGTATATCATATTTTTGCCTAAAATTCATTATTATTTCGACTCCTTCAAGAGAGTATTTTGAAGAGTGGATAAGATGACATTTAAATCATCAGGATTTCTTACAAAATCCATATCGTCTCCGTTAAACTTCAATACTGGAATATCTGGATGATCATTTTTGAAAGCATCCATTGCTGTTTCGTAATCTTTTGTAAGCTGTAGTAAGTAATTTGGATCCATATTTTTTTCGAATTCTCTTCCGCGCATTGCAATTCGTTTTTGTAATGTTTCTAGGCTCGCTGTTAAATAAACTATGACGTTTGGCACAGGCATATCTTGTGTAAGGATACGATAAATTTGCATGTACTTGTCATATTGAGAATCTTTTAATGTACGGGATGCAAAAATTAAATTTTTAAATATGTGATAATCTGCTACTACTGGCTTCCTTTGATTCAAATACTTTATGTTAATATCCTCTAGTTGTTTGTATCTATTGCAAAGAAAGAACATCTCTGTTTGAAAACTCCATTCATCGATGTCTTCATAAAACTTTCCTAAAAAAGGATTTTCATCAACAATCTCTTTTAGTAAGTGGAGTTGCATGTGAGTTGAAATTTCCTTCGCAAGTGAGGTTTTTCCAACACCAATTGGTCCTTCAACCGTGATAAATGGTACTCCGGTCACGCTGTTTCCTCCTTTCAATCAGTGATTTACCGTGACTACTAAAAACACAAAACAGAATTATTGTAGCACAAGAGGGAAGCGAGCGGACTAATTTGATATAAAAAGTTAGAAAATAGATATGTATTAACTAAATTTTAGTTGAGATGATGGTGCAATATTTGCCTTTAATGTGGCCTCCATTATTTTTAAAGCATGTACATTATCTTGATCACTGTTAGAGGCAATGCAATCCTGTGGTACATAAAGTGTATAATTTCTCATATGAGCATCATTAGCTGTAAAAAGGATACATATATTCCCAGCGATTCCTGTTAAAATGAGGTTTTCGATTTTTAAATAACCTAATAAAGAATTTAAAGGTGTTTCATAAAAAGCGGAGTAATGTGGTTTAATAAAAATATAATCGTCAGTACTTGGAGCAATGGCCTGAATAATATTTTCACTATACTCATTTGTACAATGAGTAATGAGTTGATCAATATCAGATCTCCAAAGTTGATAATGGTCATTAACATAAATTACGGGGTAGTCTAATGACTTCATCGTTTCTTTTAATTGTAAAATGGGATTCTTTATGGTTTCGCATTTTTGTGCTAGGGTGGGTCCGTGAGAAAATTGAAAATCATTAATCATATCGATGATGAGCAAGGCTGTATTTTTCATATGTAATTCCCTCTCTTTTTTCTTTAGGGTGGATTGAATTTGTAAAAGTTATCCCACCTGTAGGAAATGAAAAGAAGTGTATTTTATTTTGGGTGAAAGGACTATATTATGGAACAAGATATTTATTTTATGCAAATAGCAATAGAAGAAGCTAAGAAGGCAGAGGCAATACAAGAAGTACCGATTGGTGCTGTTATTGTGCTAGACGGTGAAGTGATTAGCGTCGCGCATAACTTAAGAGAAACAGAGCAAAGGTCTATAGCTCACGCCGAACTTTTAGCTATAGATGAAGCTTGCAAAAAATTAGGGACATGGCGTTTAGAAGATGCAACGTTATATGTAACATTAGAGCCTTGTCCAATGTGTGCAGGCGGAATTGTTTTATCTCGCGTAAAACGTGTTGTATATGGTGCAAGCGACCCAAAGGGTGGATGTGCAGGTACATTAATGAATCTTTTAACTGATGAGCGCTTTAATCATCAATGTGAAGTAGTAGCTGGTGTACTAGAAGAAGAATGTGGTACATTGTTAACAACTTTTTTTAGGGAGCTTCGTAAGAAGAGAAAAGAAACGAAAAAACTAGAGAAAAGTAATGAGAACTAACGCATTTGCATTTTGTAAAAAAACAAGTTATACTGAGAATGCCTTATTAAAGGCAACCGAATATTGGTTTTAACTTTGCCGTGCTAAGCGGGGAGGTAGCGGTGCCCTATACTCGCAATCCGCTCTAGCGAGGCCGAATCCCTTCTCGAGGTTATGTTGCTGTAAGGTCTGCCTTAAGTAAGTGGTGTTGACGTTTGGGTCCTGCGCAACGGGACCCCGTGAACCTTGTCAGGTCCGGAAGGAAGCAGCAATAAGCGGGTCTTCTCGTGTGCCGCAGGAGTGCCTGAACCGAGCTAACTGCTTAAGTAACGCTTATGGTACGTAATCGACAGAAGGTGCACGGCAGTTATATATGTATACAAAACTCACCTTTATATTAAGGTGGGTTTTTTGTATGGAAAATAACTTTTGGAATCTATAAACAGAATGGGTTATAATAAATGAGATAATAACCTTTGAGGGAGGCCGTATTTTCGTGTCATACCAAGCGTTATACCGAACATGGAGACCGCAAAAGTTCGAAGATGTAGTCGGTCAAAAGCACGTGACAAAAACGTTGCAAAATGCCCTTCTTCAAGAGAAAGCTTCACATGCTTATTTATTTTCTGGTCCGAGGGGAACAGGGAAAACGACAATTGCAAAAGTATTTGCAAAAGCAATTAACTGTGAACATGCTCCGGTAGCTGAACCTTGTAATGAATGTCCTTCTTGTTTAGGAATCACACAAGGGTCTATTTCAGATGTATTAGAAATTGATGCGGCTTCAAATAACGGTGTAGATGAAATTCGAGATATAAGAGATAAAGTAAAATATGCTCCAAGTGCTGTAGGATATAAAGTATACATTATTGATGAAGTTCATATGCTTTCTATGGGTGCCTTTAATGCGCTTTTGAAAACTTTAGAAGAGCCGCCAGGACATGTTATTTTTATTTTGGCGACAACAGAGCCGCATAAGATTCCAGCTACGATTATTTCACGTTGTCAGCGTTTTGAATTTCGAAAGATATCAGTAAATGATATCGTTGAGAGGTTATCGACGGTCGTGACAAGTGAAGGTACGCAAGTAGAAGATGAAGCGCTACAAATCGTCGCACGTGCCGCTGAAGGTGGTATGCGTGATGCACTCAGTCTTATCGATCAAGCAATTTCTTATAGTGATGAGACGGTGACGAGTGAAGACGTTTTAGCTGTAACAGGCTCTGTATCTCAGCGATATTTAGGTAACCTAGTAGAATGTATACGTGAAAATGATGTATCAAGAGCGTTACGTATTATAGATGAGATGATGAGTAAAGGGAAAGATCCAGTTCGCTTTATGGAGGATTTCATTTACTATTATCGTGATATGCTTTTATATCAAACTTCACCACAATTAGAACATATGTTGGAACGGGTAATTGTAGATGATCAATTCCGTACGTTAAGTGAAGAAATGCAGCCGGAAGTAATCTATGAAATTATTCATACACTTAGTAAGGGACAACAGGAGATGAAGTGGACAAACCATCCACGAATTTTCTTAGAAGTGGTTATGGTGCAACTGTGTCAGCAGTTTATGATGCAAGCAAACGGTACAGATCGTTTACAAGCGATTATGAACAGGATGCAGCAACTGGAGAAAGAGTTAGAACAAGTTAAAAAGAATGGTGTGCCCGCTGGTGTGCAGCCGGAAGTAAGAGAGACGCGTGCAACACCAAAACCAGTACGAACAGGAAGTATGAAAATTCCTGTCGGACGTGTGAATGAAGTGTTAAAGCAAGCGAAGCGTCAAGATTTAGAACAGTTAAAAGCTGTATGGGGTGAGTTGTTAGGAAGGCTCAAGTCTCATAACAAAGTGGCGTTTGCTGTTTTATTAGAAAATAGTGAACCAGTAGCGGCTTCAGATGATACCTATGTGTTAGCATTTCAATATGAGATTCATTGTAAAATGGCTAGTGAAAATCGAGAAGCGATGGATACATTGGAACAAACTCTTTTTGAATTGCTAAGTAAAAGGTTAAATATGATTGCTATCCCGAAAAGTGAATGGGGTAAAATTCGTGAAGACTTTTTACAACGCGAAGGTGGGAATTCTGAAGAAAGTCCAGAACAAAAAGAAGATCCTCTTATAGAAGAGGCTGTAAAATTAGTAGGGCAAGAACTTATTGAAATAAAAGAGTAATAATAATTAGGAGGAATTAATTATGATGCGTGGCGGAATGGGAAATATGAATAATATGATGAAACAAATGCAAAAGATGCAAAAGGACATGGCAAAAGCACAAGAAGAGCTTGGCGACAAAACAGTTGAAGGTACAGCTGGTGGCGGAATGATTACTGTTATTGCAAATGGTCATAAGCAAGTTCTTGAAGTGAAAATTAAAGAAGAAGTTGTAGATCCAGAAGATATCGAAATGTTACAAGACTTAGTATTGGCTGCAACGAATGATGCACTTAAAAAGGCTGAGGAACTTTCAAATTCTACAATGGGTAAATTTACAAAAGGCTTAAACTTACCAGGTGGAATGTTCTAGGAGGATATTGAAGTATGCATTATCCAGAACCGATATCAAAATTAATCGATAGTTTTATGAAATTGCCAGGAATCGGACCGAAAACAGCGGTTCGACTGGCATTCTTCGTATTAGATATGAAAGAAGATGATGTGTTAGGTTTTGCAAAAGCACTTGTGAATGCGAAGCGAGATTTAGCGTACTGTTCTGTATGCGGGCATATCACTGACCGCGATCCTTGTTATATTTGTGACGATTCGCATAGAGATCAATCGGTTATTTGTGTAGTACAAGAGCCGAAAGATGTAATTGCGATGGAAAAAATGAAAGAATATCAAGGTGTATATCATGTTTTACGTGGTGCGATTTCGCCAATGGAGGGAATTGGACCTGAGGATATTAATATCCCGCAGTTATTGAAGAGACTGCAAGATGAAACAGTACAAGAAGTGATATTAGCAACAAACCCTAATATTGAAGGGGAAGCTACAGCGATGTACATATCCCGCCTCTTAAAGCCAACGGGTATTAAAGTAACTCGTATTGCACATGGTCTGCCAGTTGGTGGAGATTTAGAATATGCAGATGAAGTAACGTTATCGAAAGCTTTAGAAGGCCGTAGAGAGGTATAAGAGGAGAAACAAAAATGTTCTTTCAAAAAAAGGGTAAGCTGCGTAAAGAGTATGATGATAAGTTAATTGTATTATTAGAAAAAGTGAAGAATGAATGGTTACGTCAGAAGAGACTAGTTGAACAAAGTGTTGAACCATCTCAAGATGTACTTTGTTCTTTAAAAATAGCAGAGGCGAAGTATTTTTTCTTGTTAAAAGAAGCGAAGCGTCGTCCTGTGAAGATGGAACAATGGTAAAAGGTCCTGCTTATTAAAGCAGGACCTTTTGCTTTTGATCGATCTATTTGGAAACAAAGGTCCTGCTTTACTTTGGAAATATAAAGAGGTGAAAGAGAGGGTGGGAATAGAATCAGTTGTATATAGTTGATGGTCAGTACGGAGAAGAACTATTACTGATTAAAAGTAATAAAGATGAAGTGATAGGAGTTATGTTGTAGATGTTCTTTTTTATTGTCTTGTCCCATACAAATAGATATGTATAGGTCATTCATAAGGAGGAAAAAATGAATTCTACAATTATTATTGTTGGTATTCTTGCTTTGGTTTTTATTTTTCTTGTTTTTGGTGTTTCTGCTAAACCAATACGTTTTATAGGAAAAGCACTCTTTCATGTTACTTTAGGTATAGCGTTATTATTTATTGTGAATGTTGCGGGGGCATATTTTGATTTTCATATTCCAATTAATATAGGCACAGCTACAGTATCAAGTTTATTAGGGATGCCAGGTGTTGCTGCATTAGTGATTATTAAGCTATATATAATGCCAAGATAAAATTATTTTGGCATTTTTTTAAAAAGCGTTGACTTATCGGTTGTTAATATGGTAAATTAATAAGCGTCGTCAGCAACGACAGAAAAAAAGTTGTTGACAGATTTAACTCGAAATGTTAAATTATAAAAGTCGCCGAAACGCGATGTTGAACTTTG
>NZ_AYMH01000073.1:0-83783 GCF_000633475.1 Bacillus sp. H1a
AATGTTATCTAGTTTTGAAGGAATATATGTTTAAATTTCTTCTTGATATTCTGAAAAGAATGTTTATAATGATAAAAGTCTGGTAATGATGGCAGAGAGGTCACACCCGTTCCCATACCGAACACGGAAGTTAAGCTCTCTAGCGCCGATGGTAGTTGGGACCTTGTCCCTGTGAGAGTAGGACGTTGCCAGGCTAATATTATTCCGCAGTAGCTCAGTGGTAGAGCTATCGGCTGTTAACCGATCGGTCGTAGGTTCGAGTCCTACCTGCGGAGCCATTATGCTTCCATAGCTCAGCTGGTAGAGCACTTCCATGGTAAGGAAGAGGTCACCGGTTCAAGCCCGGTTGGAAGCTTGGGAACAGTTTTAAAATTTTTGGCCCGTTGGTCAAGTGGTTAAGACACCGCCCTTTCACGGCGGTAACACGGGTTCGAATCCCGTACGGGTCACCACTTTTGGAGGATTAGCTCAGCTGGGAGAGCACCTGCCTTACAAGCAGGGGGTCGGCGGTTCGATCCCGTCATCCTCCACCATATATTTTTAAATGTCGGAGGGGTAGCGAAGTGGCTAAACGCGGCGGACTGTAAATCCGCTCCTTCGGGTTCGGCAGTTCGAATCTGCCCCCCTCCACCATTTTTTTAAAAATAACCTGAGAAGGTTTATTTTTTTGAAAAGATAACCATACTAGTAAATATTAATGGGCTATAGCCAAGCGGTAAGGCAACGGACTTTGACTCCGTCATGCGCTGGTTCGAATCCAGCTAGCCCAGCCATTTACGAGCCATTAGCTCAGTTGGTAGAGCATCTGACTTTTAATCAGAGGGTCGAAGGTTCGAATCCTTCATGGCTCACCATTTTCGCGGAAGTAGTTCAGTGGTAGAATACAACCTTGCCAAGGTTGGGGTCGCGGGTTCGAATCCCGTCTTCCGCTTAATTACTAAGGGGCCTTAGCTCAGCTGGGAGAGCGCCTGCCTTGCACGCAGGAGGTCAGCGGTTCGATCCCGCTAGGCTCCATATAAATGGGGAAAGCTTACATCAAATGATGTAAGCTTTTTTTGTGCTTAAATTTTACTGGGAAAGGCAACTTTTGTATTTGTCGTTTAAAATGAAGAAAAGGTGTAAATAAGGAACGGGGGATAATTATGAAAGTTGTCATCGCATCTGATTCATATAAAGAAAGTTTGAAAGCCATGGAGGTATGTGAAGCTATTGAAAGAGGTTTTGCAGCAGTTTTTCCTAAAGCAGAGTACGTTAAAGTACCGATTGGAGATGGAGGCGAAGGAACGGTCGAATCCCTTGTTGATGCTACAAGGGGGAGAATTATATCACTTAATGTGACAGGGCCGCTTGGAGAGAGCATACAGGCTTTTTACGGTATGTCTAAGGATAAGAAGACAGCATTTATTGAAATGGCAGCAGCATCAGGACTACAACACGTTCCGATTGAAAAGAGAAACCCACTTATTACAACGACGAAAGGGACAGGAGAACTTATATTGCATGCGCTAGATCAAGGAGCAAAACATATTATCTTAGGACTTGGAGGAAGTGCTACAAATGATGGTGGGGCAGGTATGCTTTCAGTTTTAGGAGTAAGGTTTATAAATGGGAAAGGTGAAGTAATAGAGCCTTCTGGAGGGACATTACAGTTCATTACTACTGTTGACCTTTCTAGGATTGATTCACGCTTAGAGAACATAAAGATAGAGGCAGCATGTGATGTGGACAATCCGTTAGTTGGACCGAGGGGAGCATCTTTTGTATTTGGGAGACAAAAGGGTGCGAATGTAGAGATGATGAAAGAGCTAGATGAGAATTTAAAACATTATGCTAATATACTTAAACAGTATGTATCTTTTGATGTATCTGAAATGTCTGGTGCTGGAGCAGCTGGAGGAATGGGAGCAGCTGTCGTTGCAGTGTTAAAGGGAGAACTACGAAAAGGAATTGAAATTGTATTAGATTATACAAATTTTGATAAGCGTATAGAAGGTGCTGATCTTATTGTAACTGGTGAGGGCAGAATAGATGAACAAACGGCTTATGGAAAGGCACCTGTTGGTGTTGCGGGGCGTGCGAAAGGCCTTCATATTCCTGTAATTGCTATTGGTGGATCAGTATCTCCGAATTATACAACTGTTTATGAAAAGGGAATTGATGCAGTATTTAGTACTACAGCAAGTCCAATGACATTAGAAGAGGCATATAAAGTAGCAGAAGCGAATATCGAAATGACAGCGAAAAATATTGCAGCAGTGTGGAAATTAGCGTCAGAAAAACGCTTCTAAATGTAGAAGCGTTTTTCTTTATCCTTCCATTTGCGGGCAGCTAGTAAAAGCACGATTGGTGAGAGCTAATAATCAGTGAGGGATGGAAAAATGCACTGATTATTAGCTTGTTGTATTAGTTGATAGGGAAGCTAGTTGTTTCATTAAGTTAATTTTATGCATAGAATAGTCTTAAAATTTGGATTTCCACGCAAATATAAGTGCATAAATTGTATATCCATGCAGGAAAATGTCGAGTTGAGTCAGACTATATAAAAGATTTAAAATATTTAGTGAAGGCATAAAAGGGGGATACTATCTATGAAAAAAGAAATCTCAGTTATTGGAGTTCCAATGGATTTAGGACAGATGCGTCGTGGGGTTGATATGGGACCAAGCGCGATCCGTTATGCAGGGGTAGTTGAAAGAATTGAACAAATTGGATATGACGTAAAAGATATGGGAGATATATGTATAGAGAGAGAAAAAGAAGTAGATGAAAATACAAAACTAAGAAACCTTACACAAGTTGCAACTGTATGTAACGAGTTAGCAACTAAGGTTGATCATATTATAGAAGAAGGTCGTTTTCCACTTGTATTAGGTGGTGACCATAGTATTGCTATCGGTACGCTAGCTGGTGTAGCGAAACATTATAAAAATTTAGGTGTTATTTGGTATGATGCACATGGTGATTTAAATACAGAAGAAACTTCACCATCTGGAAATATTCACGGTATGTCACTTGCTGCAAGTTTAGGCTATGGACATCCTGCACTTGTAAATTTATACGAGGCATACCCGAAGGTGAAAAAAGAGAACGTTGTAATTATCGGTGCACGCGCATTAGATGAAGGAGAAAAAGACTTTATTCGCAATGAAGGTATTAAAGTATTCTCAATGCATGAAATTGATCGTATGGGTATGACAGCTGTTATGGAAGAAACAATTGCGTATTTGTCTCATACTGATGGTGTTCATTTATCATTAGATTTAGATGGGCTTGATCCTCATGATGCACCAGGAGTTGGAACGCCTGTAATTGGTGGTCTATCTTATCGTGAAAGCCACTTAGCGATGGAGATGTTAGCAGAGGCTGATATTGTTACATCTGCTGAATTTGTTGAAGTAAATACGATTTTAGATGAGAGAAACAGAACAGCGACAACAGCGGTTGCTTTAATGGGTTCTTTATTCGGTGAAAAACTAAAATAAATGTAAGAAAAGCAACTGAGAAGTTGCTTTTT
This sequence comes from Bacillus sp. H1a, assembly GCF_000633475.1. Classification (NCBI taxonomy): domain Bacteria; kingdom Bacillati; phylum Bacillota; class Bacilli; order Caryophanales; family Bacillaceae; genus Bacillus; species Bacillus sp. H1a. Next base: position 3,515 of record NZ_AYMH01000073.1, read on the forward strand.
TTATTTGAAAATAGGCGTATAATAATGACTTATATTATACTGTAGGATAAGAAAGTTTGACATCTTACCAATTTAAGCTGAAGGGGGTCGTTTGTAATTGTCGTTTGTTTCATGTATGGTATAATTAACTAGTTGTTGGAAATACATACAGATAGAGCATAAAATAATATTTCAATATATGGATAGAATTGCTCGTAAGTAGGAGGAAGGGTTAGCATGCCTTTTGAAGATACGACCATTTTGAAATATCTTAGTACGGCATTAGATATTGCTGTTGTATGGTTTATTATATATAAGCTAATTCTCATAATCCGTGGTACGAAAGCTGTGCAACTTTTAAAAGGTATTACAGTTATTATTGTCGTCCGGATGATTAGTATTTTACTTGAATTGCATACGCTATATTGGCTAACGGAACAAGTATTAACGTGGGGATTTTTAGCCGTTATTATTATCTTTCAGCCAGAATTGCGAAGAGCACTTGAGCAGCTAGGACGGGGGAGCTTATTTTCGCGTGTGGGAACTCACGAGGAAGATGAACCCGAAATTGTTGCAACAGCGATTGCGAAAGCAACGGAATATATGGGAAAACGTAGAATTGGTGCATTAATCACTTTGTCAAAAGAGACTGGGATGGGTGATTATGTAGAAACGGGTATTCCGCTGAATGCATATGTGTCATCGGAATTACTCATTAATATTTTTATCCCTAATACCCCTCTTCATGACGGAGCAGTAATTATGCAAGGAAGTACAATTAAAGCAGCAGCATGTTATCTTCCGTTATCAGAAAGTCCTTTTATTTCGAAGGAGTTAGGAACACGACATCGCGCTGCAATGGGAGTTAGTGAAGTCACTGATAGTATTACAGTAGTTGTGTCGGAAGAAACAGGTCAAATTTCTTTAACGAAAAACGGTAAGTTACATCGTGATTTGAAGACAGAACAGCTGAAGGATATGTTGTTAGCAGAATTTAGTGGGAACGAAAAAACGACTTCTTCGTCTTTATGGAATTGGAGGAGAAAGCGTCATGGATAAGTTAATGGAGAATCATTGGTTTTTAAAAGGAATCTCATTACTATTGGCGTGTATGCTTTTTATGTCAGCAACTTTAACTGACAAAAATACGACATCGAGTGTATTACCTTTCGTAAATGAAGGGAAAGAAACATTAACTAATTATGCTATTAACCTTAAGTATGACGAAGAGAAGTATATTGTAAGTGGTATTCCAGCAGAGGGAGTCAAGGTAAAATTAGAAGGTCCCAAAGCAGCGGTTGCTGCAACAAAAAACAAAAGACAATTTGATATACCAGTTGATTTAGAAGGCCGTCCAAAAGGAACTTATGAAGTTTCTTTAAAAGCGAACGGGCTTCCAGATGAAGTGAAAGGGACAGTTCAACCATCAACAATTAAAGTCACTCTTCATGAAAAAGCGAAAAAGTATGTTCATGTAGATTTAAAATTATCCAATGAAGATCAGATGCCAGCAGGTGCTACCGTTGAGAAATCAAGTATTAAGCCTGACACTGTTGAAGTAGTTGGAACAAAAGAAGAAATAGAAAGTATTTCATCTGCTAAGGCATATATAGATTTAAAAGGTGTTAATAAAACCGTTACAAAAACAGCGGAGGTTACATTGTACAATAAAGAAGGAAAACGTTTAAATGTAAAAACGAATCCATCTAAAATAAGTGTAACAGTGAATGTAGCGACACAAGCTACAGCAAATAACGTAGAAAAAACAGTTCCTTTAACATATGCGAAAAAAGGGAATTTACCAGAAGGTTTAGCTGTTACAAATATTAACGTTGAACCAGGAGAAGTAACGATAGCTGGTCCAAAAGACATTTTGGATAATATACAATCTATAGAGGGGGTCGAGGTAGATCTTAGTCAATTGACGGATTCTACAACATTCGATGCCTCTGTTTTATTGCCAAAAGGTGTCACAAGTGCAAAACCAAATCAAGTGAAGGTTTCGGTAGGGGTACAAAAAGTAAAGCAAACGAAAAGTAAAACTATTGATGGTATCCCGATTCAAAAAAATGGAATTCCGAACGATGTTACTGCTCAGCTACTTTCGCCGCAGGATGGGAAGATAAGCGTTGATATTTCAGGAGAAGCAAGTATAGTAGATAAAATAACAGCTGCTCAAATAACAGCGGTGATTAATCTACAAAATGCATCTCCGGGAACAAAAGATATTTCTATTCAAGTAAGCGGTCCTGGTAATATTTCGATCGAGCCAAAACAAAAAAGTGCTAAAGTTACAATTGTGAAGAAAGAAAAGCCAGATAAAGAAGTACAGGGTAATGTTGAACACCCGGATTCAACAAACAATCAGGGAAATCAAACTGAAAAGCCAAAAAATCCTGAACCAGATCCAGAAAAGGATCAGGAAAAAGAAAAAGATAAAGATAAAGACAAAGACAAAGAAACCGGTCAAGAACCGAGCAAAGAACCAACAGTAGATAATCAAAAAGAGCAAGAAAAAGGAGCGAATCATAATGGGTAAATATTTTGGTACAGATGGAGTACGCGGGGTTGCAAATAAGGAGTTAACACCTGAATTAGCGTTCAAAATTGGACGTTTTGGAGGCTATGTATTAACAAAAGATACAGACCGTCCAAAAGTAATTATCGGCCGTGATACACGTGTATCTGGACATATGTTAGAAGGAGCTTTAGTAGCAGGTCTATTATCAACTGGAGCAGAAGTAATGCGTCTTGGTGTTATTTCTACACCAGGTGTGGCTTATTTAACAAAGGCGTTAGATGCACAAGCAGGTGTTATGATTTCTGCATCTCATAATCCAGTACAAGATAACGGAATTAAGTTCTTCGGTTCAGACGGTTTTAAATTAACGGATGAGCAAGAAGCAGAAATTGAAGCGTTATTAGACAAAGAAGTTGACGAATTACCACGTCCAACAGGTACTAACCTTGGACAAGTGAGTGATTACTTTGAAGGTGGACAAAAATATTTACAATACATTAAACAAACTGTAGAGGAAGATTTCTCTGGTCTACATATCGCTTTAGATTGTGCACATGGTGCTACATCTTCTTTAGCTCCATATTTATTTGCAGATTTAGAAGCTGACATTTCAACAATGGGAACTTCACCGAACGGTATGAATATTAACGAAGGTGTAGGGTCTACACATCCAGAAGTATTAGCTGAATTAGTAAAAGAAAAAGGTGCTGACATCGGACTTGCTTTTGATGGTGACGGAGACCGTTTAATCGCAGTAGACGAAAAAGGAAACATCGTTGATGGCGATCAAATTATGTTCATTTGTGCGAAGTACATGAAAGAAACTGGTCAATTGAAACATAATACAGTTGTTTCAACAGTTATGAGTAACTTAGGTTTCTATAAAGAACTTGAAGCAAATGGTATTACAAGTGATAAAACAGCAGTTGGTGACCGCTACGTAATGGAAGAAATGAAGCGTGGTGGATATAACCTGGGCGGAGAACAATCAGGTCACATTATCTTACTTGATTACATTACAACTGGTGATGGAATGTTAAGTGCACTTCAACTTGTAAACATCATGAAAATGACGAAAAAACCATTATCTGAGCTTGCAGGTGAGATGACGAAATTCCCACAATTACTAGTAAATGTTCGTGTAACAGATAAAAAACTAGCATTAGAAAATGAAAAAATTAAAGAGATTATTCGTGTTGTAGAGGAAGAAATGAACGGAGATGGTCGTATTCTTGTTCGTCCATCTGGAACAGAGCCACTTATTCGTGTAATGGCAGAAGCACCAACACAAGAAGTTTGTGATGCTTATGTACACCGTATTGTAGAAGTTGTGAAAGCTGAAGTTGGCGCTGAATAATTTGCTGAATTTGTTTTAAAAGGAGCACAAGAAGTGCTCCTTTTTCATATGTTTTATAGACAATGAAAAAAATTTCATTGACGGTTTATATTGTTTGTTATAAGATGGTCTTGTTCTTTTTCTCAAAGTAAATATTGTAAATTATAAAAGCGCCAGAACTACAAGTAGTGTAGTTGACGAGGTGGAGTTTATCGAGATTTCGGCGGATGACTCCCGGTTGTTTATCACAACCGTAAGCTTTTACTTAAAACATTAAGGTGACTTAGTGGACAAAGGTGAAAGTGTGATGAGAGAAAAGGAACGGATGAAAACTAACTGTATAAGTGTATACGGACTTAAACCCAATTGAGAGGAAGGTGAAAGCCGTTACAAGCTTACAGGGCTAGCAATATGTAATCCGTTTTTTTAATATAAATAAATGGTATCGGACTATGTCGTTACATGTTCGCAGAGCAGTGTAAGCATTTGTAACGGCGACTAAACATGTGTGGAATCGTAGGATTTATTGGAGAGCAAGATGCAAAGGAAATTTTATTAAAAGGTTTAGAAAAGCTAGAATATCGTGGATATGATTCAGCAGGTATTGCAGTACAAGCAGAGAACGGTGTTGTTGTATACAAAGAAAAAGGTCGTATTGCAAAACTTCGCGAAATCGTAGATGAGAATGTAGCAGCAAGTGTGGGAATCGGTCATACACGCTGGGCTACACACGGTGTTCCAAGCAAAGTAAACGCGCATCCGCATCAAAGTACATCAAAACGCTTTACACTAGTTCATAACGGTGTAATTGAAAACTATGAGTTAGTGAAAAAGGAATATTTACAAGATGTAACGTTCGTAAGTGAGACAGATACAGAAGTTATCGTACAGCTTATGGAACAACAAGTAAGCACAGGATTAAGTGTAGAAGACGCGTTCCGTAACACATTATCTCTTTTACATGGTTCTTACGCAATCGGACTACTTGATGCTGAAAATCCAAACATGATTTATGTTGCTAAAAACAAAAGCCCGCTATTAGTAGGTGTTGGTGACAACTTTAATGTTGTGGCGAGCGACGCTATGGCGATGTTACAAGTTACAGATCAATTTATCGAGTTAATGGATAAAGAAATCGTAATCGTAACAAAAGAAAGCATTACAATTAAAAACTTACAAGGTGAAACGATTGAACGTGCACCTTATACAGCGGAATTAGACGCAAGTGATATTGAAAAAGGAACGTATCCTCATTTCATGCTAAAAGAAATCGATGAGCAACCACTTGTAATCCGTAATATTATTCAAAAGTACCAAGGTGAAAATGGCGAGATTGAACTGGATGCAGATATCCGTAATGCAATTTTAGATAGCGATCGTATTTATATCATCGCATGCGGAACAAGCTATCATGCAGGTCTTGTTGGAAAGCAATTCATTGAGAAGTTTGCGAAAGTACCAGTTGAAGTACACGTAGCAAGTGAATTCTCTTACAACATGCCATTATTAACAGAAAGACCATTCTTCATTTACATCTCACAAAGTGGTGAAACAGCAGATAGCCGTGCAGTACTTGTGCAAACAAATGAAATGGGTCATAAAGCATTAACAATTACAAATGTACCTGGTTCTACGCTTTCTCGTGAAGCTGATTATACACTTCCATTATACGCAGGACCAGAAATCGCAGTTGCATCGACGAAAGCATACACAGCTCAGCTTGCAGTGCTTTCAATCTTAGCAGCTGACATTGCAAAAGCAAAAGGTGAAGTTCTTGAGTTCGATTTAACACATGAATTAGGACTTGTAGCAAACGCAATGGTAGTACTTTGTGATCAAAAAGAAGAAATGGACGCATTAGCAAAACAATTTTTAGCAACAACGCGTAACTGCTTCTTCATCGGACGTAGCGTAGACTTCTTCGTAGGTTTAGAAGGTGCGTTAAAACTAAAAGAAATCTCTTACATCCAAGCAGAAGGCTTTGCTGGAGGAGAATTAAAACACGGTACAATCGCCTTAATCGAAAACGGTACACCAGTTATCGCCCTTGCTACACAAGAGCACGTAAACCTTGGAATTCGCGGTAACGTGAAAGAAGTAGTAGCACGCGGAGCTAACCCATGTATCATCTCAATGAAAGGCTTAGAAATGGAAGGAGACAGCTTCGTATTACCAGCTGTACATGAAGCACTAGCACCGCTAGTAGCAGTTATTCCATTACAACTTATCTCATACTACGCAGCACTTCACCGCGAGTGTGACGTTGATAAGCCACGTAACTTAGCTAAATCTGTTACGGTTGAGTAGGAGATTGGTAGAGTAACGAGTTTATTGTGGATTTGAAATAAAGTCGCGACGTTTATAAAAAAGTTGTGAAGCTTTACCCCTTTGGATATGATTATCTAAAGGGGTATTTTTGTGTCGAAAAGAGAAAGAACATCTAAAATCGATAAGTGGATTAAAGAGGGTAGAGGACGAGGAGTGGGGCAGATTAGCAGCCTTGGCTTAAAATTCAGAAGGTTTCTTCATTAGGGCGGTCAACAAGATTAAAAGGTATAAAAACCGGCAGACAACATGAGTTTTTATCGGATTTGGAACGGAACTACTTTTATTTGACTGAATTTTCTGTTCTTGTTTTGGATATTTGTGAATGGAAAACTATTTATGATCGACTGCTTATAAATCTTGTGAATGATAGTGGAACTTGGACAAGTAAGTCATTGAAAAGCATTGAAGGCCAAGGTATTACAGTGGTGAAAGCTAAACACAGTTCTAAAGGGGTTCAAGCATAGGGCAGAGGTTTTATCGAACCTAGACATTACGAGGGGGCTTATTAATGAAAGTGAAAGAAAAAACATATTTAAGTATAGAAGAGATTATTTCATTACCAACCTTATCAGGTACAAACATAAGTGATGATGGCAAAAACGCAGCATTTGTTAAAAAGACAGCTAATTGGACAGACAATACATATAGGAATCATGTATGGATATATGAAAAAGATAAGGAGCAGAGCTATCCACTAACAACCGGGGATATAGATAGTACACACCCATTATGGTCTCCAGATTCTAAGAACATTGCATACCTTAGCCCAGTTGGTGATGGGGATAATAAAAATCAGATCTTTGTTAAGTCAATAGATGGTTATGATGGGGTTCAAATTACTGATGAGAAAGAAGGGATCAGTACATTCAAATGGGAGCCTACTGGTAAAGGTTTTTATTATGTTGCACAGTCAAAAGAATGCGAGGTGATAAAGAAACGCAAGGAACTATATGGGGATTTCGATCATATAGGTAAGGAATATCAAAATAATTGTTTATACTACATTGAAATAGAAAAAGTGATACAAAATGATAAATATGAACACGAAAATAGCGTTGTTTATCAACTAACTAATGGAAAGGATTTTCATATCCATGAATTTGATATTTCAAATGATGGGAAAAAGGTTGTATTTATGGCTACACCAAGCTCAAATATGGGAGATTATATAAATGGAGATCTATACATATTAGATATTAAAGCTGGAGAGCTACAACAGCTGAATATAGATAAGTTGTTGGGAGGGAGCGTTTGTTTTTCTCCTGAAGGCAGCAAAATATGCTACTTAGCAAGCATAAGGGAGAAGGATTACTATAAGACTCATATACAAGACAGTACATTAGAGGTATATGATATTAATAGTGGAGAGTTAATTCAACCTTTAACAGATTTTGATAGCACGGTTATTCCATTACGGTGGACAGCTAAAGGAATTTTAATTAGATGGCAGAACAAAACTAATTATTTTATTGGGTTGCTATCTGAGGATGGCACTGTGGAAATGTTAAGTGAACAAGTAGATAGCTTTATAATGGATGCTTCTATAACAAGGGATGGAAATCATATATCCTATAATAAGGCTATAGCAAATGAGATTTTCGAAATCTATTTAGACGATAAAAAAATAACGAATGAAAACAGTCTTTTCAAAGGAAAGCTTAAAAGTAATAGGGAAATAATCTCATGGAAAAGTAGCGATGGTCTTGAAATAGAGGGTGTTTTATCAACCCCAGTAGAGTTTGACGCAAATGAAAAATATCCCTTATTAGTGGTAATCCATGGTGGTCCAGCTTGGGCATCCTTTCCAATATTTTCAGACTGTTTTAATGAGAAATATCCTATTGAACAGTTTATCGAAAAAGGCTTTATAGTTTTAGAACCAAACTACAGGGGAAGTTCTGGTTATGGTAATGAATTCTTAAAAGCAAACTATAGAAAACAGGGAATTGCTGACTACGAGGATGTTATATCCGGAGTGGATAAACTAGTTGAAGAAGGGATTGTAGATAAAGATAGAGTAGGGGTTATGGGATGGAGCAACGGGGGATATATATCAGCTTTCTGTTCTACATTTAGTAGTAGATTTAAGGCGATTTCAGTTGGAGGCGGAATTACTAACTGGAGCACCCATTATGTAAATACAGATATACCTTACTTTATTAGAATGTATTTAGGAGATAATCCATGGAATGATTCAGATATATATGCTAAAGCATCACCAATGACATATATTAAATCGGCCTGTACGCCTACCCTAATCCAACATGGTGAAAAGGATGCAAGAATTCCAACTACAAATGCATATGAGCTATATCAAGGATTAAAGGATATGGAAATTGATACAGAATTAATTATATTTAAAGGAATGGCATATAGTTCTGACCAGCCAGGAATTCATGTGGCTATTATGAAGCAGAATTTGATGTGGTTTTCACATTATATTCTTGGAGAAAGTATGAAGGATTTTAGGGCTTTATAATGGATATTCTCATAGGATATATAAGGAAGTTTTAAGTGACAACGAGTTGTTTCGTTAAAAGGACAGATTGTTGAAAAAGAGACTCAATAAATTATATAATTTATTGTAAACTGCATTCAAACAATTATTGAGCAAATTTATTATAAAACATTATAAGTAAACACAATTCGGAGGACTAATATGACAGAGAATAAAAATGAGCTATCAGTAGAACAACGTGAAGAGTTATTTAATGTATTGAAAGCTCGTTTTGAGAAGAACATGAATCGCCATGAAGGTCTTGAATGGGCTAAAGTTGAAGCGAAGCTGAATGCTAATACTGAGAAATTATGGTCACTTAACGAAATGGAAATAACGGGTGGCGAACCAGATGTCGTTAGTTATGATAAAGAGAAGGACGAGTATACTTTCTATGATTGTTCAGCGGAAAGTCCTAAAGGTCGCAGAAGCCTTTGTTATGATCTTGAAGCGCTAGAGTCAAGAAAAAAACATAAACCAGAAAATAACGTTATTGATGTGGCAACTGCAATGGGTATTGAACTATTAAACGAAGAACAATATCGAGATTTGCAAAAGCTTGGAAAATTCGACATGAAATCATCGAGTTGGGTACAAACACCTTCAGATATTAGAGAACTCGGCGGTGCCATTTTTTGTGATTATCGCTTTGGGCACGTTTTTGTGTATCACAATGGAGCAGATTCCTATTATGCTGCCAGAGGTTTCCGTGGTTCACTAAAGGTTTAAGTTTGGCTTAAATAAAAAATTTGTGTTAAGACTTGTTTTTATAAAAATAGAAAAGGCATATAACATTCATATGTTATATGCCTTTTCTATTATATATTTAGTAATTTATTTAGGTAATGTAAATTTAGCTTTTTTACCTTGTGAAATATCTTTTGCCTCTTTATTTCTCATAGGTCCTAACTCAATCTCAAAGGTTTTGTCTTTCCAAATTTTTTCATATTGTTCTTGATCTAATGTGTATACTTGCAGTAACTCTCCAGATGTTCCAGTTTTAACGGAAGCGTTATAGTCGTAATTTAAAAGCATGCCTTCGCTAAGCGTATATTGTGTACCATCATTAACTCTTAATGTAGAGCTTATAGGAGATAGCGCAACGTCTTGAGCATCTTTGTTATCAAGTTTGAATTTTACTGTTAATAGAACAATACCATTTTTGAAATTTGCAAAGCGTGGAGCTTCGACGGAATTTGGTGTGAATTGAGTAAATTGGTATCCATCTAATGTAACATTAACAGCACCTAATTCTTGACTATTATTAATACTTGATTTCTCTTTTAACATTTTTTTATCGCCCATGTTATTAGCGGTAGCTTTATCTTGGTAGAAAGTTTTATCTGCTACAACCTTTTCAGTGCCTTGTTTGTTCAAACTTAACGAAAAGTTTCCAGGGCTACCGATTGGGGCATCAAATTTTCCTTTATTAGCCTGTGCAGTTGGAACTTTGACGGAGACTGTTGATAGGCTTGAAATTTTTGTTAAATCATCTTTTCCAAATGGATAAGCGATATAACCAGAAATGGTTTCGCCTGCTTTTACTAAATAATCATTTGTTGGAGCAAGCTTGGATGGTAGCTGGTCTTGTTTTGGGATTAAATCTTTATAGTTACTATAGACTTTCTGAGCACCAGTAAATGACATGTCCAATGCCGGCATATAGTAAATATCTTTAGTTGAATTATTTTTTACACTATAATTTGCAAGAATAACTCCACCGTCTGTTTGATTATTAAAAGGGATGTTAAAGTCTGTATGGAAGCCATTTAATTCAACTAATGTATAACTATTAAGTGATACTGAAATATCCTCCGCTTTATAGATTTGTGGTTCCTTATTTTCAAAAAGAACTTTTGTTTTACCACCTGTTTCTTTCTCCATATAGGAGATCAGCTTGGAATAATCGCTTGAGTTAGTAGCTGTATCTTCCGTCTTTTTATCTTCAGTTTTTTTATCTTCGGATTTTTTATCTTCAGGTTTATTTTCTTTCGTTGTATCCGTTTTTTCTGTTTTACTTTCTTTGGTCGCATTTTCTTTTTGATCTTTATTTGCCGTATCGCTTTGACCACAGCCAGTTATTAGAAAGGCTGCTACGATTACTGTAGAAAATAAAGAAATTACTTTTTTCGACATTTCTCTTCCCCCTATTTGTTTAAAACTAGATGAGTCTGTATAATCAGACCATTTACAACATATCTCACATTAGCCCCATGTTTTATTATAAAAAAACAAACCATTATTTACCAGAATTTTCTGGTTATTTTTGTTATTTTAATATCTTAATGGTTATTGTGAATAGAAACATAGTCAAAGCTTATATGTAGGTGAATCACAATGTGTTTTGTTACAGGAGAAGTGAAATCATCTTTGTTATTTGAAATATTCCATCTTTTTGTTAGAATGAAAAATAGAGATATATTGAAAGGGGATAAAGACTAGATATGTGGATGAACTTGTAATGATTAGAAGTTGGATTGATGAATTTTTCTCTCTCATTAGTGAGGGTTTATTTAACTATCTATAAATCATTCAAGGACTGCATATTTGGCTTGTACATCCCTTTTGTAAGGATAGATGCCTATTTTATGTATCTGTCTTTTTTTGCGGGAAAGTTTATATCTCTTATATAAAATATGCGGCCTTTAATTTGGAGGAGTATATTATGAATCAATTAAAAAATAAAGTAGCAGTTGTTACAGGTGTTAGTCGTCTAGATGGTATTGGGGCAGCGATTTGTAAAGAATTAGCTGAAGCAGGATACGATATATTTTTTACGTATTGGACGAAGTATGATAAAGAGATGCCTTGGGGCGTTGATCAAAATGAACAAATACAATTAAAAGAAGAGCTAATACAAAACGGTGTGAAAGTATCAAGTATGGAGTTAGATTTAACTTGGAACGATGCACCGGAACAGCTTATAAATAAAGTTACTGAACAAATGGGGTACCCTGATATATTAATTAATAATGCGGCATACTCTAAGAATAATGATTTCTCAAATTTGACTGCAGAAGAATTAGACAAGCATTATATGGTAAATGTTCGCGGGACTACATTGTTAAGTAGTAAGTTTGCACGTGGATTTAAGAAGAAATCTGGTGGTAGAATCGTTAATATTACTTCGGGACAGTTTAAAGGACCTATGGCTGGAGAGCTAGCCTATGCAACAACGAAGGGAGCTATTGATGCTCTCACTAGTACTTTGTCAGCAGAGGTAGCCCATTTAGGTATAACTGTTAATGCAATTAATCCAGGTCCAACTGATACGGGGTGGATGACAGAAGAGATAAAAAGAGGATTAAAACCGATGTTTCCTTTCGGTAGAATAGGTGAACCGAAAGATGCAGCGAGGCTTATTAAGTTTTTAGTGAGCGAAGAAGCAGAGTGGATTACAGGGCAAGTTATTCATTCAGAAGGTGGATTTAAAAGATAAGTTTTTAACCCCTTTAGATAGATCTAAAGGGGTATTTTATAAAGTGAAACTTTAATTAGTGGGGGGTTGTTCATCCCCCACTGATTATTAGTTGAACCAATCGGGCGTTTACGGGCAGTTGATCTCCCACCTATCTTCTTTGCTCCAGCCGAATTTTGAGGTAGGAGTCTTACTGCCCGTTAATGCGGGATAAAGATGAAATCTAGCTCGAAAACTTTTATGTTCCTATAGTAATCACGACACTTCCCTTCTTGCGTCCTGTTTCCACATACGTATGAGCTTCTAAAATTTCTTCTAATGGGTACGTTCTATCAATAACTGACTTTAGTTTTTCTGCTTCGGTTAGCTTTTTTAGTAAAAGCATATCTTCTTTGCTCACTTTTGCCATCGTTCCATTGACTGACACGTATTTACCGTTAGGAGCTAGTGCTTTCTTACAATGCTGTTTTTGATGCTTCCCAACTGCATCAAATATAATATCGTAGCGTTCGCCTCGTTCAGTAAAATCCTCTTTCGTATAATCAATTGCGTTATCAGCCCCTAAAGATTTTACTAACTCAAAATTTGAATTACTACAAACAGCTGTAACAGTCGCGCCGAAATGTTTAGCAAGTTGTACAGCGGCGGTACCTACTGATCCGGAGGCACCATATATAAGTACCTGCTGTCCTTTTTTTATGTGCCCTTTTCCTAAAAAATATAATGCTGAAGTTCCGCCGAAAGGAATAACTGCAGCTTCCTCATACGTCACATTGGTAGGTTTTAATGCTATCAATCCGCTTTCATGTACACATGTGTATTCAGCATAACCACCAACGTTAAGTCCTGTTAATGCAAAGATGTGATCTCCTTTTTTGAATTGAGTTACATCTGTTCCTACTTCCTCAATTTCACCAGATAACTCTACACCGAGTATAGGCTTTCTCGGTTTTCTAAAACCTAATATAATTCGCATAGGAATCCAAAATAAAAGGGGACTAGTAAAGCTTCGCATTCTACAATCTCCGGTTGTTACACTTGTTGCGTGAATCTTAACTAATACTTCATTCTTTTTAGGAGTAGGTTTCTTTACGTCTTGAAGCTTGAGAACGTTAGGTGGCCCGTATTTTGTGCAAATAATTGCTTTCATAGTGACCTCCTGAATTAAGTTATTTTCCTCTATAGCATATTTAAATGTTTTTTAAATCATGCTTATAGTTTCACTTCATAATAAGTAAAAGAAAGATAGTTCTTTTTACAGTGTAGTATTTTCCTTTTAAGAAAGTAGGTACAATAAGAATAGAAAGAAGTACTAGTGAGATTAGAATTTCAAACGAGGAGAGTGCCATTTGAAAAAAAGAAAAATAGCGGTTGTAATTGTAACGTATACAGTGTTGCTCGCGACATCTATACATACATATAAAGAGCAATTGGATCATCCTATTATGAGCGATGTAGGGAAGTTGCTTCCAACAAAGATTAAACGCGTTGAAAATGCTGAGGATGAGAGTTCGTTAAAAAAGCTGGTGCAAGATGCAAATGTTTCTGGAGAGAAGATTTCCATTGCAGGTATGCAACATAGCCAGGGCGGACAGACGTATTATCCGAACGGTACGATGCTTGATATGAAAGGCTATAATGAAATATTAGAGTTTAATCCGGAGAAGAAGAGGATTAGGGTACAAAGCGGTGTGACATGGAATGACATTCAGAAGAAAATAAATCCATACGGCCTTGCGGTTCAGGTGATGCAATCTCAAAATATTTTTACTGTTGGCGGTTCGTTAAGTGTAAATGTACATGGGCGTGATATTCGTCATGAAGCATTGATTGATACAGTAGAGTCGTTCAGATTGTTAATGGCAGATGGTACAGTACGTAATGTAAGTAGAGAAGAAAATGCTGACTTGTTTCCGTATGTAATTGGGGGATATGGATTATTTGGCGTGATTTTAGATGTGACGCTCAAGTTAACGAATGATGAATTATATGAAACGCATACGAAGGTAATAGATTATAAGGAGTACTCTTCATATTTTAAGGAGAAGGTGAAAAAGGACGAGAATATACGGATGCATTTAGGACGTATTTCTGTGGCCTCGAATTCGTTCTTGAAAGAAATGTATGTGACAGATTATGTATTGGCAGAAGATCAACAGAAGCTGAAAGAGTACAGTAAATTAAAAGAGGAAACTATTATAGCTGCACCAAAATTTTTGCTTGGATTATCACGTTATAGTGATTGGGGAAAGAATGTATTTTGGGATATACAAAGAAGCTATTTTGAACGTACAGATGGTAAGTACGAAACTCGGAATAATGTAATGAGATCTGATAGTGCTTTTATGGAATACGATAATCCAAACTTGACCGAAGTTTTACAAGAGTACTTTGTACCAATAGATGGTTTTGCAGAGTATATAGATGATTTACGAAGTGTTTTAAATGAAGAGGAATTAAATCTTCTTAACATTACAATTCGCTATGTAGAAAAGAATGAGAATGCGGTGCTATCTTATGCGAAAGATGATATGTTTGCGCTTGTGCTTCTAATTAATCAAGGACGTTCTGAGGATGAAATAAAGAAAACAAAAGTAGTTATTCAGAAGATGATCGATGTTACTTTAAAGCATAATGGAAGTTATTATTTGCCGTATTATTCTTATCCGGCAAAGGAGCAGCTAAAGAAAGCGTATCCTAGCATAGAAGAATTCCTTCAGAAGAAGAAAGAAGTAGACCCGGGGGAAAGATTTGTGAATTTATTTTATAAGGAGTATAGCAAATGACATATAGAAGATTTGTAGCCTCACAAAGCATTATTATGATGGCTGGTAGTATGGTATTTCCGTTTTATATACTATTGCTTCGGAATGTTGGAAATAGTTTCTCGCAGTTTGGCTGGGCATACGGCTTATTTGCTTTAACTTCAGCCCTAGTATATCCGTTAGTTGGGAGAATTTCCGATAGAGTAGGTGATAGAAAGTTATTAATTATATACGCTTGGTCTATGGCTATATTGATGCTTTGTTTCCCAATCGTAACAGAAGTTTGGCATGTGTATATTCTCCAAATTTTAATGGGTGTTCTAGGTGCTGTGCAGCGTAATACGGAGAAAACATCGTTAGCACGAAAGGTAGAACAGAAGAAAGCTGGATATGAAATTGGAAAATATCACGTGTGGACATCGATTGGAGGAGCAGTAGCAATTATCGCAACTGGCTATTTAGTGGATTTCTTTACGATTGGCACAATTTTTTATATTGCCTCAGTGTTGTATATGGTGAGTGGATTTGTGTTAAGTAGTAAAAAAGTATAATCATTCCCATTTTTACCTGATTCCCCTTTATTTGTTATACTTATGGAGAAGACAAAAGAAAAGGGGACATTGCCTTTGATGAAATTTTTAGTTTTAGCTATTCTCACTTTATTTTTGATTCCATGGACAAGAAGCGGTAATAAACTTCGCGCAGTGGATAAAGGGGGAGATGAGAAGGTTGTAAAGGGTAAGAAATCATCTATTTTAGTTATTCCAGTTTTATTTTGGATTGGTATTGCAATCTATGAATATTTTTGGTTAATTGATGATCGGGTAGATTCAATTCTTACTCATTATTCTGTTGCAGTAGCGATCTTGATTGGGATTGTCTTATTTTCACAAGATAAGATAGGGAAATTAGAAGGTACTTTAAAGGGGCTTCTAATGCTTGTATTACTCGTAAGTTACGGTTATTTTGGTTATTTACATGATATAGTAATCTCGCAAAAGAAATATGATTCTGTTGTGAAGGTAGAGAAAGATATTTCAGAGCCATTTACTGAAAATGATCAACCGTTTACAGTGCCGCCTAAAACAGCGGAAAATAAAATGAAAAAGGTATTTGGTGATATTCCGAAAGTAGCTTATTTTGAGCTAGGGGAATTAACACCACAAATGGTAAATGGTGAAGCCTTGTATGTAGCACCAATTGAAGTTTCAGGTTTCTTTAAAGCACGTAAGGCAGGAACAATACCAGGCTACGTAACGATGTCAGGTACAAATCCTGATGCGGAAGCGAAATTACATCTTGGATATGAAATGAAGTATGTACCAAGCATGTTTTTCGGTAATAAGTTAGAACGCGTTGTTCGAAAAGCAGAGCCAGATTTAATCTTTAAAGGGAAACCAAAATTTGAAATTGATGATCAAGGGAAACCGTATTATACAATGACGTACGGTGAGTTTATTTCAGGAAGATCAGGATTTGAAGTAGAAGGCGTTGTCGTTGTTGACGCACAAACAGGTGATGTAAAGCGATATGATAAAGGGAATGCACCTAAATTTGTTGATGGTGTATTAAATCATGAAACAGCATCTACGTTAAATACGTACTTCGGGAAATATATTCACGGATTTTGGAATACGAAATTCTCACAAACTGATATGAAGATTCCGACTGAGTGGGGGACAAAGGAAGGTGTTACACCAATCTTCGGTAAGGATGGAACTTTATATTACTTTACTGATTTCACCTCTCCGAAAGAAGGAGTAGATTCTGCCCTCGGTTACTCATTAGTCGATGCACGTACAGGAAAGCTGTATTATTATAACGGAAAAGAAGTAAAGGGAATTATGGATGGTTCGGCTGCTACAGAAGTAGTGGATAATTCCTTTAAGAGAGAGAAATGGCATGGAACGATGCCGGTTATTTATAACGTATACGGTAAACCTTCTTGGATTGTACCGGTTATTGATGACGGGGGATTAGTACGTGCTCATACTGTTATATATGCTTCTAATGCAAAAGTATTTGCGACAGGTTCGACTCAAAAAGAAGCACTTGAGAATTATAAAAATGCGCTGAGCGGAAGTGGTGACTCATTTAGACCGACTTCAAATGGAAAAGAAGCGCAAAAAGAAGGTACTGTTCAACGTGTATATAAAGAAAAATCAGGTGAAAATACGATTGTGTACGTACTGTTAGAGAATGAACAAAAAGTATTTATGATACCTGCGAAGAAATTTCCATATGCTATGTTTACAGAAGTGGGGGATCCAATTCAAATCACATATTTAGATACAGGAGAGGCGATGTCATCCGTATCTAAATTTACAAATAGCAATTTGAAAAAGTAAAGCGATAGAGATTCTATCGCTTTTTTTACATTATTAAACAGGAAAATACGGGATACTTGACGTATATTTATGTTGTAACTATAATTGTTACGATTCGACATTTATATGAAAGGGTGAATGGAAAAGGTGAATGGAGTTAATCACGAAGTATATAAACCTGTAAAGACAAACAGGTTATGGATGATTCTTGTATTAGGGACACTTACGGCAATTGGGCCATTATCTATTGATATGTACTTGCCCTCTTTACCAAAGTTAACGGATGATTTACAAACGGGAGCATCTCTCGCGCAGCTGACATTAACTGCATGTTTGCTTGGGCTTTCAGTAGGACAATTATTTGTTGGTTCAATTAGTGACATTTACGGAAGGCGCAAACCTCTCATTATCGCTCTTATTATTTATGTTGCTTCTTCCTTACTCTGTGCTGTAGCACCATCTATTTGGAGTTTAGTGCTTTTACGTTTCTTACAAGGTGCTTCAGGATCTGCTGGGATTGTTATATCACGTGCAATGGTACGTGATATGTATTCAGGTTCTGAAATGACGAAATTTTTCTCGCTACTTATGTTAGTAAACGGAGCGGCACCTATTTTGGCACCGATTATTGGGGGACAATTATTACAGTTCACATCATGGCGCGGCGTTTTTATCGTTCTTGGAGCAATTAGTGTATTCATGCTAATATCAGCTACTTTCGTATTACGTGAAACATTACCTCCTGAAGAAAGAGAGACAGGTGGATTGTCAGGAACGTTGGCAACATACGGAAAGCTTCTGAAAGACCGTTTGTTTATGGGATATGCATTGTCGCAAGGATTAGTAACGGCTGCAATGTTTGCTTATATTTCTGGTTCACCATTTGTGTTGCAAAATATATACGGGGCATCACCGCAAGAGTTTAGTTTGTTCTTTGCGATTAACGGTATTGGTATTATTATTGCTAGCCAAATTACTGGCCGCTTAGCAGGGAAAGTTAATGAGAAAACTTTATTTGTTTTCGGTATTGTTATTGCGGCTGTTGGTGGTCTATCGTTACTACTTACAATCGTATTGGGAATAGGTCTAATTGGTGTTTTATGCTCGTTATTCCTTGTCGTATCAAGTGTTGGGGTTGTATCAACAACTGGCTTCTCGTTAGCGATGAGAAATCAAAAACAAGCAGCAGGAACAGCATCAGCCTTACTAGGTTTATTACAGTTCATTTCAGGAGCACTTGTTGCACCGTTAGTAGGTATTGGTGGAAGTAATACAGCATTGCCTATGGGCGTTGTTATTGCGCTTTGTGAAGTGGGAGCCGTGTTATGTTATTTATTTATGGCGAAACGAAGTGAAAAACAATTTGATTTGCAAAAAGGGTCAAATATAGAAGTATAGGAAAATAAAAAGTGATGACACGTTGTCATTGCTTTTTATTTTAAAATTATAAAACTGATTATTCGGTAATTTTATTGTTTTCAGTTTATTTTTTACTTATAATGGATATTGGGTCTGTCCTATATTCTATAAAGAGTATAGGGGATACAGATAATAGAATGGTATCAATAATAGGGGAGGAATATTTTTTATGTTTAAAAAGGTAAGTGCAGTAACCCTTGTATCACTTTTAGCTTTATCGCCCGTTGTAGCGTTAGCAGCACCGGAAGGTAATAATGTGAAGCAAGTAAATGTGGAAAAAGTAGATCAGGGAACTGGAAATGAAAATAAGGATGCGAAATTAAAAGAACCAGAACAAAAGAAAGATCAGAATCAAGGAAATAAAGAAATTTCTAAAGAAATAGAGCAGACTATAAAACCAGAAGAAAAGAAAGAATTAAAAGAACCAAAACCTAGTGTAGAAAAGAAATTGGAACCAGTAGAAGAAAATAAACAAGAGCAAAAGAAAGAGAATGTAGGACAAAAAAATGTAACACCTGCCAAACCGGTAACACCGTCAGAGCAAGTTACTAATAAACCGTTAGCGCCACCTTCTTCAAAAATAGATGAAGATGAGGCAATAGATATATCTAATTTTAGTGGGAATGTAGTAGGAAAAGCGAAATGGGACCCGAAAGAAAATCATTATGTATTAGATATAACAGCAACAGTAACAAATAAATCTCAGGAAAAGGCAATTGACCTTTATCTTGGTATAGCTATACCAAAGGGGTTAGATGGAGATTTTAAAGATGTCCATGGAGTAGAACTTGAGGACGGTTCTAAGGCGATTGCAATTCAATTGCCAGAAATGGATGCGGGCAAAACAGTTACAAAAAATATTAAGATACCTGTTCTAGGAAATGTAGCAGGTGAAAAAGTAAGTAAAGATATCGAATTATATTTAATTGATCATGCGAATAATGAATATGAGCCTCTTGGGAAAATTAAAGGAAGTGCCAATATTGATTTCTCAGAAATGAACAAAGATATACGTTTTGAAGGGAAGGTAAAGGCAACAACATGTGTACAGAATTTAAAGGAAAATCAATTTACACTAGATTTCTTATTAACAACTCAGAATTTAACAATTGAGGACTTAAAGGGATTTGATGTGGAAATTGATGTTCCAAAAGATATTAAATTAACAATTCCTGATCATTATAAGCAAGCGGAAATTCCTGACTATTTAAAGGATGCTTCTTTACAAGAAGGGCTTCGTGAAGGGGCAATGAAGCTAGATATTAAATGGAACGGAAATATAGCGACAATCCCAGTGCAAACAATGGAAGCAGGAGAAGGATCTGTATTGTACTTCCAAATTGTTGGTGAAACGGCTAAGAATTTAAAAGATTTAAAAGTGACCTTTACTGCAAAACGTGGAGATCAAACTGTAAAGAAACAAGTAGCGATTGAAAAAGTAGAAAATAAAGATTGTAAAAAGCAAGATGATAAAAATACAGCAGGAAATAATAATGGTGAAGGGAAAGGAACTGGAAATAATACACCTAATACAAAAGAGCCAAATTCAAATCAAGTAATCGGTAAACCGAATCAAATTACACCAACACCAGTAACACCAACACCAGTAAAAGTGAGTGATAAAGTATCTTTGCCAAAAACGGGTGCTTCACAAAATGATAATTTACTTACATTAGTGGGTGTTGTTATGCTGGCGGGAAGTGTTCTCGTATATAAACGTAGTCGTATGAATGTGAATAAATAAGAAGCGGTAAAGATACATAGTAAATTTTCCGTTTAAAAAGACCTGGTAAAGTTATTACCGGGTCTTTTTATATCTATATCTTTGTTCTCTATGTGTGCTTACAGTTTTGGAAGGTGGCATAGTAAAGTGTGCAAAAGTTACTTGAATAAAGTGACGATACTGTGACAAAAATGTTGGTATATATATTAAGAAATCATCTTAAGTGCAAAATTTAGGATGTTCTCGGTATAATAAAACAAGTGGAGATAAGAGAAACTGTAATTTGTAGTAGATGTAGATAAAAGGAGAATAAGAGATGAAGAAGATTTTCGGTATTGCAATGCTTGGGAGTATGCTCCTTCTTGCGGGATGTAATGGAAATAAAGACACGAAAGATACGAAAGAACCGAAAGAAAAGGTAGAGCAATCTACTGAACAGACAGAAGATATGAAAGTGTATCGCGAGGTACATGAAAAGTATGATGTGAAGATGAACAAAGAAATTAATAAAGCGTTACAGTTATTTGAAGTGGCAAAAGAAAAGGGCGGTAAGGAAATAACTACTGCTAAATATAAGGAAGACGTGCAAAAGGTAACAACGGGCATGTTAGAAGATATTGATCATATGCGTAAAGAAATTCGTGTACCGAAGTCGAAAGAACAAGAACATGAATTATATGTTGGCTTCTTAAATGAGTCAGAACAAGCAATGAAAAAATTGCAGAAGTTAGCAGAAGAAGAAGACTCATCGCTAATTCGTGATATAGAAATTAATTTTTCAACAGCATCGACATACTATAAACGTTTTCAAACAGAAACGGAAAAATAGCCTTGCATGCACAAGGTTATTTTTTCTTCTTACCATCTCCGTCTTCATCCTCGCATACTAATACTTTCTGCTCTTTGTGAAATTCTGACATTGTTTGGTCGGTTCTCTTTTAGATCCAATTACCAAACTAGATTTATATGCAGGTGATGGCTCGAATAACTATGCAAAATGGCATAATAAAGAATTTGACGCTTTAGTAAAAGAAGCAGAAGTTGAACAAAATGAAGATAAACGCTTTGATTTATTGCACAAAGCAGAAGATATCATGTTTACAGATTCACCGTTAATCCCAATTATATTCCCTTCTGATTCCTACTTACAAAAAGGATCAGTACCGGGACTTCAATATTATGTTGGATCTAAGTCAGATTTAAGATATGCAAAAATAAAGAAGTAGGCAACCGCCTACTTCTTTATTTTACTTCTCTTTTATATTCTTTTTTCGTTCCATCAGAGAAGACAACTTTTAAATCGAATTTTTGATAGTCTTTATCAAGTTTGAATACATTTACTACTTGATCAATTACCTCTTGATCTGGTGTGTTTTTATCAAATTTTAATTCTTGTAGAAGAGGGCTTAATTTTGTAATAGCCTCGTCGCCTGTGAACTTTACATCTGTTTTATGGTCTTCAATTTTTGCTTCCATTTTTTTATCTGCTGCTACATTTTTATAATCAGCTTCGTAGTCTTTCTTCGTATCTTGATAGTCTGCTTTTAAATCAAATTCATTAAAGTTTAGCTTTAAATCTGCAGGAGCTTCATTCTTTGCCTCTTCTGTCGTCTTCTTATTAGAAGTTGTATCTTGTTTTGCAGGAGCTTTACATCCTGTTAATGCAGGTACTAGCATAAGAGCTAATAAAGCTGATAGTAAAATTCTCATCATAAATTCCTCCTTAATGTAACTTTATTCTATAAAAGTTTTTCCCAATTTCATGTAATTATGTATGTGTTGAAAATAAATTATTTTCTCATAGCTTCAAGGATTAATCCGCAATTTAAATCAAATAGGATTTGTATGTATATGGAAAATTGAAGTTGTGGGGAGGTACTGAAATGGATGAAGAGTATAAAGAGATGATAAAAAAAGCAATCGAATATATAGAGAATCATTTGCATGAAGAGCTTACGATAGAAAGAGTGGCATCTTACAGTACAGTATCGATGTATTATTTTCATCGTATTTTTCAAAGTTATATCGGGATGAGTGTAACGGATTTGGCAGAAAGCTTTTATGAAACGCTTTTAGAAGAGCCGGCAAATCTGCAATTTGAAGAAGTAGAAAAATAAAAAGTAGGGAGAAAAGATATGCTCAAATGTGTGAAACTGATAAGTATTAGCTTAGTAGTATCCTCGTGCATTATGGGAATCAACTATTTAATTAGTTGTCTTTGGTCAGGACATATACCTTCTCTGATATGGAAAACATATTTGATGTTTATATTTATTATGAGTTTTAGTTCAGTACAAAAAGAGAGCTGACAATAGTCCTTTTTGTCTTCTTATCATTAAAACAAATACTTATCACTGTATTCGGAAATACAGGTATACTCTCCGGGATTATTTCCCGTAACATACGCAGCAAATGGTTATTATACAATAATATTCGACGGAGTTAGTTTAGAGAAAAATATTATTTCATTATTGTTTATTATTTTAGTTACACAACTGGTAGCAGTAATTGTTATATGTATAAAAGGTATAGTAAAGGGAAGAAGTTCTGTAGTTAAAGAAGTATAGAGTAAAAAAGGTATCCTTCATGTGGATACCTTTTTACTGGGTTTTATTATTTTGCAACTTCTGTCCATTTGTAGTTAAACTCACCGCCGAAGTCAGTTGTTACAAGTCCTTTAATAAATCCGCGTTGTAGGTAAGAACGACCTTGTTGATATAAAGGAGCAACAGCACCATCTTGTAATAAGATTTTTTCAGCTTGCTTCATTGCTTCCCAGCGAGTTTTTTCATCACCGGCTAAATCTGTTTCTATGAATTTATTTTTCGATTTTTGCCCACTTGAAGTTTAACTGGCCTGCAAAGTCAACTTGCACAATTCCTTTTACATAAGAACGTTCAAGATAAGATTCTCCTTTTTGATAGAGAGGAGCGATAACAGAGTCTTTAAATAATATTTTCTCTGATGCTAGTAATGCTTCAAAGCGGGCTTTTTCATCACCAGCTAAAGTAGTTTTGACTTTCTCAATTGTGTCATCAAACTCTTTATTAGAGTAATGATCTAAATTGTAAGGATTATTTGTTGTAAATAGTTCAAGGAATGTAATTGGATCAGCAAAGTCAGGGCTCCAACCGTCAATTCCAATTTCATATTCACCTTTCAATAATAATGAAACCTGCTGCTTACGCGGCTGAGGTTTTATATTAATCGTTAAGCCATCTAGGTTTTTTTCTAATTGTCCTTTTAAAAATTCCCCTGTTTTCTTCTCAAGGTCACCATCACTTGTTAATAGTTCTAATGTTATTTTTTCAGATCCAAGTTCTTGTTTTGCCTTTTTCCATAATTCTTGTGCAGATTTTGTATCGATTTTTGTTAAATCGCCGTTTGCAGCACGGAAGTCTGTTCCATCGGGACCTTTTGCAAAATTTTTCGGAATGAGACTATAAGCTGGTATAGAGCCATCATTTAATAACGTATTTACAAAGGATTTCCGATCAATTGTTTGAGCAATTGCTTGACGTGCAGAGACGTTTTGAAGTACTTTGTTTTGTTGATTCATACGTAAAAATTGTACACCTACGTTTGGACGTTCTTTAAAGTTTCCATCCTTTTTATACTTATCAACGAAATCAGATGTTAATTTTATGCGGTCTAATTGTTTCGATTCGAATAAATTTACTTCCGTTGATTTTTCTTTCACAACGTTGAAATTGATTTCTTCGAGTTTGACATTATCTTTATCCCAATAAGTAGGGTTTTTCTTAAATTTAAAGCTTTGTTCATGCTTCCAATCGCTTAGTGTAAAAGCTCCGTTGTACAAGATGTTATTATCTTCTAAAGCATACTTATCACCTTGTGATTTAAAGAATTCCTCGTTGATTGGTAGAAATGTTGGGAACGCCGTTAAGCTAATAAAGTATGGAACAGGACGCTCTAATTCTACTTCAAATGTATGGTCATCAACTGCTTTTACACCAAGTTGATCGGCTGGAAGCTCTTTGCTGTTAATTTTTTTAGCGTTTTTAATATCAAAGAATAAAAAAGCATATTCAGAGGCTGTTGCTGGATCGACAGCTCTTTGCCAAGCGAAGACAAAATCTTTCGCTGTTACAGGTGTGCCGTTCGACCATTTTGAATCTCGTAAATGGAATGTGTATTTCGTTTTATCACCACTTACTTCATGAGATTTTGCAACACCAGGAACAGGTTTATTACCTTCACCAAGATTATATAAACCTTCAAATACGTTTCTCATTACTTGACCAGAATCAGTATCAGTAGCACGAGCCGTATCCATTGTTCGAATCTCGGTAGGGGAAGATAAGTTTAAAACTTGCTTACTAGGTGCCTCATCTTTTGCATTTGCTCCGCTCGCTTCGTTTTTATAACTACCGCAACCAGTTAATAAAATACTTACTCCTACAACTGATGCAATACCGGGTACAAACTTCTTTTTCATTTGATTTTCCTCCTAAATAATTAATAAGATTGGATGATGATGAGGGAATGAAAAATAAAAAATCCCTCTTTTCGTATTGAGAAAGAGGGATTTTTACGTACAAGTTATGCACCCGTATATAAACGAAGTCCCTCATTCTATCTTTCAAGCATAAAGCTTGCAGGAAGTGGCACAGTATTCAAAATGAACCTGTTGCCGAGGTTTCAAAGGGCCAGTCCCTCCACCTCTCTTGATACAATGAGTAAACAAATTGACTATATTCATTTTTTTGTTTCTTTGATAATTCAAAATCTTACACCTTAGAGAATGAAGTGTCAATTGAATGTAAAATAGTTTAAATTTTCAGTTTTTAAAAAAGAACCACTGCATATGTACAGTGGTTCTCCTATTTAGAAGTTAAAGTTATCTGGGTCTGGACCAACGCGATGATTTTCGTTTAAAGCTTGAATTGCCTTCATATCATCAGTGCTTAATTCGAAATCGAAGATATTCGCATTTTCAATAATACGGTGTTCTTTAATAGACTTAGGAATTGTTACAACTGCATTTTGTAGATCCCAACGTAAAATCACTTGTGCAGTTGATTTGTTATATTTTGCAGCAATTTCTTGTAATGTTGGATTATCCAGTAGTTGTCCCTGCATTAATGGTGACCAAGCTTCAAGCTGAATACCATGCTCTTTACAGAAAGTATGCAATTCTTCTTGCGCTAAACGTGGATGGTATTCTACTTGGTTAACCATTGGCTTAATTTCTGCAATTTCAAATACGTCTTGCAGGTGGTGAATATGGAAATTACTCACACCGATAGCACGAACACGACCATCTTTATAAAGCTTCTCTAAAGCTTTCCATGATTCAGTGTACTTTCCTTTTACAGGCCAATGTACTAAGTATAAATCTAAATATTCTAGACCTAATTTTTCTAATGTAGTTTCAAATGCTTGTAATGTTGACTCGTAACCTTGATCACTATTCCACACTTTTGAAGTGATGAATAGTTCTTCACGAGGGATGCCAGATTCGCGAATTGCTTGACCAACGCCTTCTTCATTTTTATATATCGCAGCAGTATCGATGCTACGGTATCCATTTTTTATAGCTGCTTTTACAGAATTAATTACTTCTGTACCGTCTTCTACTTTAAAAACACCTAAACCGAACCAAGGCATTTTCACGCCATTATGTAATGTTGTGTAGTCGTTTAAACTTATTAAAGTCATATTAATTCCCCCTAGCTTTTTTATTGGTTGCTTCAATTGCTTGTTGAATGACCTCTGAAAAATTATTTTCATATAGAACTTTTAAGCCTTCGGCGGTTGAACCTCCAGGTGTTGTTACTTGTTCGCGGAGCACAGCTGGATCCTGATTTTGCTGGAGCATAGCGGCAGAGCCAGCAATCATTTGAATGACAAGGTGTTTCGCTGTTTCCTCATCAATTCCATAGCTTTTCGTTGCTTCAATTAACCCTTCAGCAAAGTGGTAGAGAAAAGCAGGTGCACTACCAGTAACTGCGGTAAGTTGGTGAACTTCCTCTTCGGTACAAGATTGCGAGGTACCGATGCCTTTTAAAAGAAGTTGTAACGTTTCTTGATGTGTTTCATCTACGGAATGTCCCGTCGTATATAAGGAGATAGACTTTCCAATTTCAGCAGCTGTATTTGGCATAATCCAGGCAACAGGTGTCCCTTGAGGAAGTCTTTCTTCTAGGTAAGATGGTCCGATTCCAGCAGCAACTGTTACGACAAATTGGTCGGTTAGAAGAGGAAATAACTCCTTTAATAACTGTTCATGTGCAGCAGGCGGCATTGCTAAAACAATTGTATCTACAGATTTAATATGCTGCTTCCAATCCGTTGTAATCGATATATCATATTGAGTTTGTAATTGCGTTAGTTTTTCTACATTGCTTCGGTTGGAAACGATAATTTCTTCGATGTATTCTTTACTAGTTTTGAGTAATCCGGAAAATATAGCCTCTGCCATACGGCCGGCACCAATAAATAAAATTCGATGTTTATTAGGCATATCCTTTATTCCTTTCTAATGAGAAAATG
The DNA here is from genome assembly GCF_000633475.1 of Bacillus sp. H1a. NCBI lineage: Bacteria > Bacillati > Bacillota > Bacilli > Caryophanales > Bacillaceae > Bacillus > Bacillus sp. H1a. The sequence goes on from NZ_AYMH01000073.1 coordinate 30,344, forward strand.
TTATAAAAAACGATACCATTTTTAAGAGCTTCTTGTAAAAAGAAAAGGCTTTTGCTAAGCCGAAAAATCTTAGAAAATTGGCATTTATGGATTTTGTATAACATAGTTAGCATTGTGATTTATATTTCAACTGGCTTATACGTCATGCTAATATTATCTGTTATTAATCTGTTTTTATGTATTGATGGCTTGCTAGAATGGAAGAGAAACTATAAAAAACAAAATCATATAAATAATTATATTTAAAAAATAATTGCAATAAAAAACCCCCTGAAGCATATACGCTTCAGGGGGTTTAAATATAGTATAAATTTATGATTTCGTCATACCAAGTAATACGGCGCCGCCGATAATTAAAACACTACCTAGTGCAATAAAGATCAATTGACGTTTTGTTTTCTTTTCACCTAAGAAGACAATTGCACCAAATGTTGAGATAACGATTCCAGTTTGAGATAATGGGAAGCTTGTTGCTACTCCGACACGTGGTAGTGAAAGAAGTAAGAATAAGTTTCCTGTTCCCCATAGTAAACCAGATAAAGCATTACGAATTGCGTATTTGTTAAATGGTTTATGTTTAGATGTCAGTACAACTGCACCAACAAACATACCAACTGCCTGTGGTAAAATAGCAGACCAACCATCAATGTTATACCAACGAATAATAATTACATATACAAGATAGCCGAAAGTAGAAACAATTAAAGTAAGAAGTCCCTTTTTCAATTGTCCTGGTGGCTGTGCATTTTCTTTATCATCTAGTGATGTGAATACAACACCAACTACGATTAATAGGATTGCAATCGTTCCCAGAACAATCGTTGTAGTAGTAGTCCACTCACGAAAAGCGATAACTCCAAAGATAGAAGTTGCAACAAGTTGCATACCAGTGGAAATAGTTACAGTAGTTGAAACACCTAGTTTTTCAACTGTTTTTAATTGGTTTACTTGTCCTAAAGCCCAGAATAAACCTGAAATAAAACCAACAATCAAGATTGTCATTGTTAAAGCTGGTTGAGTAAATACATACATAATTGTTGCGAAGAATAGAGCACCGATTGTCATACCTACCGTTTGGCTATATGCACCACCGCCCATTTTTACGCTTACTAATAAGATGTTTCCCCATGCGATTGCAGGAAGAAGCGCTAATAAAATGTCCATTACAAGACTCCCTTCGGTTTTCTATACCAATATAATTACATATCGTTCTAACGATCGGTAATGCCCCACTAATAGAGTAGAAGATTACCGATCGCTAAAACAGGATGAAGAACTTACGATATAAATGCGTTTTCATTTCTTCATTTTTTGAAACACCTCCATATAATAACAGGAAATTGACTATTTTAGAAAGTAAATTCAAATAGAATGTATATTTTAATAAAAAATAAGATTCAGTTATTTTATAGCGATATATTTTATTTCTTAGGAAATAAAGAAGCAGCCTTTGTCGAAAGCTGCTTTAGGAAGTGGTAATTCGCTTATTAATGAGTTGAATACATAATAAAAATAGAAGTGACATGCTAATCGTTATGATGACAAGTGTCCAAGCGAGTTGCATATTACTTGCATCGATAGCCATATAAATTGCCGTTGGAATCGTTTGTGTTTTGCCTGGTATATTTCCTGCAAACATTAAAGTGGCACCAAATTCACCGAGTGCGCGAACAAAGCTTAAAATCATACCGCTAAGTAGTGCGGGGAATGCAAGCGGGAGTGTAACGTGTAGAAAAACTTGATACTCACTTGCACCAAGGTCGCGCGCGCCATCTTCAATTTGTACATTTGCGATAGAAAATCCTGTTTTTGCTGATTGATACATGAGCGGAAATGCAACGACTGTAGAAGCAATGATAGCAGCAGTAGATGTAAACATAATGGACTGCTGAAATAATGATTCAATCCACTTTCCAATGGGACTGTTATTTCCAAAAATGATAATGAGAAAAAAGCCGATAACAGTTGGTGGAAGTACCATCGGTAATAAAAAGATGGTTTCTAGTAGTACTTTATATCGCCACGAGGAGCGTGCTAACGCCCGTCCAATAATCGTTCCCAAAATCGTAACGATAACGGTGGCGCATGCAGCTACTCGTAAGGATAGAAAGACAGGTGACAAAATTGTATCAAAGCTCATAGTAATTATGGCAGGATTGTAAATCCGTATTTCTTAAAGATAGATTGTGCATCTTTTGACTGCAAATACTCATAGAATGAAGTCGCCTCTTTCTTATGCTTAGATTCCTTTATAACACCTAAAGGATAGTGGATTGGCTCATGGGAATCAGCTGCTGCCGCCTCTCCAATTTTTACTTTGTCTGAAACGAGAGCGTCTGTTTTGTATACGATACCGGCATCAACATTACCTGTTTCTACATATGTTAACACTTGGCGAACATCTTTTGTAAATACGATTTTATTTTGAACGTCATTCCAAAGATTTTCATGTGTGAGAGAAGCTTTTGCATATTTTCCTGCAGGTACAGATTCGGGTGTACCGAGTGCTAATTTTTTGATTTTCTCATCTTTTAAATCTTGAAATTTTGTAAGAGAACTATTTTTAGGAACGACTAGAACTAGTTCGTTTCCAAGAAGATTTTTTCCTTCTTTTTCATTAATGACTCCTTTTTTAACGAGGGTTTGGAATTTATCTTCTGCTGCAGAGAAGAATAAATCAGCAGGCGCACCTTGTTCAATTTGTTGTTGAAGTGCACCGGAAGCACCGAAGTTAAAAGAAAGCTTAATAGTTGGTTCTTTCTCTTTATATTGCTTTTCAATTTCTTTTAATGCATCTTGTAAACTTGCAGCAGCTGATATAGTAAGCTCTACTGTTTTTCCTTCTTTAGCAACTGATCTTTCTTTCTTTTCTCCGCTTGAACAAGCTGCACTGAATATAAGAAGAAAAGAAAGTATAAGTACCCCAATGGATCGTAATGTGAATTTGTTCATAAAAAAATCCCCTTTCGTTTACCATATTAATTATAACTAATTATATTTAATTATAAATAGTTATAATTGAACATATTTAGAAATATGTGATTGTTTTTAAAAACTAGGAGAAATATTCTTTTCTTTGTTACAATGAAGGGAGAAAGTGAGGAATCGTCTATGGATCATCATTCCTACACAACGGAAGAAGTAGCAAAGCGATTAAAAGTATCAAAATTAACTGTATACGACTTAATTAAAAAGGGCGAACTCCCTTCTTATAGGGTTGGTAGACAAATGCGCATTGATGCAGCGGATCTAGAACAATATATAAAGCAAATGAAAACAGGTAAGGTACAAGTTACTCCTGTAAAGAAGGACGAAATTAGTAGTTCGAATACACGCATCATTAGTGGTCAAGAACTAACGTTAGATATGCTGGCAAAACATATAGAAAATCGTTTGCCAAATTCTAATATATTAAGGGCGTATCAAGGTAGTTTAACGAGTTTAGTGAAGATGTACCAAGGAGAAGGAAGCGTCGTTAGTTTGCATTTGTTTGATGGTGAAACGGGTACATATAATGTTCCTTACGTAAAACGTATTTTAGTTGGACAACCATGTATTATGATTAATTTATTAGCAAGAAATGTTGGGTTTTATGTGCAAAAAGGAAATCCCAAAAATATAAAAACATGGGCTGATTTATCTCAGTCATCTATACGATTTGTAAATCGAGAAAAAGGTTCTGGTATTAGGGTGTTAGTGGATGAGCAATTGCGAATTCAAAAATTAAATAAAGAAGATATTAGCGGATATGAATGGGGAGAATCAAATCACCTTGGTGTTGCCTCGCAAGTTGCGAATGGAAAGGCTGATGTTGGAGTAGGATCAGAAAAGTTTTCGCAAATTGTAAACGTAGACTTTATTCCGATAAGGAAAGAACAATATGATTTAGTACTTCTGAAGAATAAAGAAAATGAGGAACTTATTGAGGTTATGAAAGAAGTTTTGCAATCTGAAGAGTTTCATAATGAATTAAAAGCAATTGGTGGATATGATATAAGCAAAACAGGCCAAATTATATATGAAACAAACTAAAAAGCTGCTTGTCTATAAGACGAGCAGCTTTTTCTATATATAAAGGGGTTTGGGGAAATAAATTGTTAAACGAGACTTTGAGCAAGTGTGTAAATGAAAGCCGTAAGAAGAGCTGCTCCACTTGCAAGTCCGATAAAATCTGATTTGTTGAAAGTAATGTTGTTCATCATAATCTCTCCTTATTTGTTTAATGTAGTTGCAACAGCCTTTGCATCGACAAGTGCGGATAGCACCATGCCCATTGTGTTAAAAAATTTGTTTGATTTCATTTTGTTCATCATGTGTATCCGCTCCTTTTCGAATTGTTGTTGCCCTGCTTTCTGTCTTAATTATATGAAATATAGGTAGTTGCAACTATCGAATTAGCTTACGAGAGGATTACACTTTTGTAAGAAAAAAAGACATTCGTGTAAGAATGTCTTTTAAAGCATATTGATATGATGGTGCTCCGTAATTGTTTTTAAAAAGCTACGCATCGAATTGGTCATGTAGCTATCTTTACGGCGTATGAAAACAGTTGAAATACTGCCGTATTTTTCGGGAATTGGATGGCAATGTACTTTACCTGCTGTAGAAAGGTGCTGCACCGCAGATTGGGGGACAAGTGTAATCCCAAGACCGAGCGCCACACTATTTAATATTGTTTCTAATATGTTAAATTCCATAATCCTTTTTGGCAGCAAACCTTCATCTTTAAGCCATCGTTCTAGCTTGGAACGGTATCCACATCCTTGATTAAAAACGAGTAGGGGCGTCGTAGTAAATTCTTCTATATGAAAAGCTTTATTTTGTGTAATAAGCATTAATTTCTCGGTACTAACATCGTATTGTTCAATTAGTGGATGTTTAATAGGACCTGATATAAAGGCACCATCTAATTGATGATCGAGTACTTCTCTAATAAGTTCTTCCGTTAGACCAGCTTGTAATGATAAATCGACATTTGGGTAGCTTTTATAGTAAGAAGATAAGATGGTAGGCAATGTACTGACTGTTTCGACTGTACCGATTTTTAATATACCAGATGGTGTTTCACTGTCTAAAAATACTTGTTTTAGCTCTTCAACATCTTGCAAAATTTTATTAACATAAACAAGCGTTTTTCTTCCTTCAGCTGTTAAAGTCATGCCTCGTTTATGGCGATAAAAGAGCGGTGTTTTTAATTCGTTTTCTAACTGTTTAATACGTGCTGTTACATTTGATTGTACGTAATTTAATTCTTTTGCTGCGCCACTTACACTACCGCGATCAGCAACGCTCTGGAAGATTTGTAAGTCTCGTAATTCCATTTTATGCTCCTCCTTGATGTTAACTATCATTATAAATGATAGTTAACATCATTTTGAATCATTTTACGTGATATATTTTTTCTTTTACAATTCTCTTTGTGCAAAAAGAAAGAAGCGGGGGATTGTGGTGAGAAAAGGTCAAATGATAATAGGTGCTTTAGCATGTTTAATTGCGAGTATGTCATGGGGAGCGATGTTTCCTGTTGCTGATCACGCACTAGAATACATAGATCCATTTTATTTTTCATCTATTCGTTATGGGGCGGTAGCAATTGTACTGATTGCATTATTGCTGCTGAAAGAAGGAAAGAAATCATTTTGCTTAGAAGGAAGAGGGAAGTTACTCGTCTTTTTTGGAACAATGGCGTTTACTGTATATAATGTATTAGTTTTTCTAGGACAAATGTTAATGGGAAAGCCAGGTGTAATGGTAGCTTCTATTATGGAAGCACTTATGCCGATGATTTCAATTTGTATTTTATGGGGATACAAGCATATAAAACCGAAAAAGTATATGATAACGAGCATGATTATCGCGTTTATAGGGGCTATATTTGTTATTACCAAAGGTGACATGAGTTTCTTTTTAACATTGAAAGATAACATGTTTTCACTAGCATTCATATTTATTGGTGTTGTAGGATGGGTTATTTATACGATGGGTGGTCAAACGTGTAGCGATTGGTCAACATTACGTTACTCAACATTAACTTGTGTATTTGGGACAGCAGTTACAGGGGTTATAACAATAATCATTACGGCACTTGGATATGTATCAGTTCCAAGCATGGGAACGATTTCTATTGTGAAATATGATTTGTTATTTATGATGACGTTACCAGGTATTGTAGCGCTACTTGCTTGGAACTACGGTGTGAAAATCTTATCATCAATTAATGGGATTTTATTTATTAATTTTGTGCCAATTACTACGTTAGTTATTATGATGATGCAAGGATATAAAATAACAATGTTTGATATTGTAGGAACATTACTTGTTATTACAGCGCTTATTCGTAATAACGTTTGTCAAAGAAAAGAAGAAAATATAAGTAAGCAAGTTTTACAAGAAGAGCAATTACGCCAAGCCGTTTAATAGGCAATTGGAGGATTTTACATGTTAGAAAGTTTAGTATTTTTCTTTGCCGTTGGAGTTGCTTGCGAGCTTGCAGCAATTAATCGAAATGGCCGTAAGAAGATAAAACAACAAGCTGAACTGATACAGCTTCTAAAAGAATTAAAGGAAAGAAAAATTTAAGAAGACGACCGGGCATAGACGGTCGTCTTCTTCTATATAAAGGGGAAAGGGGACACAAAGTTATAGGGTCGTAGCAGCGTAGATGAAAGCAGTAAGAAGAATCGAGCCGCTAGCTAGTCCTAAAAAATCTGATTTGTTAAAAGTCATGTTATTCATTATAAATTCTCCTTACTTGTTTAATGTAGTAGCAACAGTTTTTGCATCGATAAGAGCGGATAATACCATGCCCATTGTATTTAAGAAATTATTTATTTTCACTTTGTTCATCATATAGATCCGCTCCTTTTCAAATGGTTGTTGTTACTTTCTGACTTAATCATATAAGATATTGAAGGGAGTCACTATCGAATTAGCTTACAAGAAAATTACACTTTTGTAAGAATTGAAATTTAACAATTAATACTTAATTTTATTACCAACTACTATAACTTAGTGTTATAATCGTTGTAAGAAAACGATTATACTTCGGATGTTCAGAAAGGAACGAAACAAATGTATAAACCAATTACATTTTCGTTGAAATATATATTTAAAATGGCTGGGAAAGTAGAAGTACAAGGGAGAGAGAAATTACCCGAAGGTGGCCCTTATGTTGTTGCTTGCACACATACAAGTTTTATGGATGTTCTAATGTTAGCGGCAGGAATGTATCCAACCCAAATTCATTACATGGCAAAAAAAGAATTGTTTGAAGGTAAATTCAAAAATTGGTTTTTTAAAAATGTAAATGCGTTCCCCGTAGATCGTGCGAATCCAGGGCCAAGTACACTAAAAATCCCCTCTCGTTTATTAAAAGAAGGAAAAGTAGTAGGGATTTTTCCAAGTGGGACGAGGTCATCAGAAGACGTTTCATTAAAAGCTGGTGCTGTTACAATTGCAATGCGTTCTAACGTCCCGTTAGTACCAGCAGCTTATATTGGTCCATCGAGTGTAAAAGAATTGATAAAAGGAAAAAAAGCGCGATTAGTTTTTGGGGACCCAATTCAAATCGATGCTGGAGAACAAGTGGATCGAAAAACAGCTATGAAAATGATGACAGATCAATTAAATGAAAAGTTTGAAGAACTAAAGGGAATTTTGCAGACAAATTAAAAATAAGAAAAGACGACCGGGCATAGACGGTCGTCTTTTCTATTACTATTTATATAAAGGGGAAAGGGGACACAAAATTATATAAGCGTAGCAGCGTAAATGAAAGCAGTAAGAAGAATCGAGCCGCTAGCTAGTCCTAAAAAATCTAATTTGTTAAAAGTCATGTTATTCATTGTGAATTCTCCTTACTTGTTTAATGTAGAAGCAACAGATTTTGCATCGATAAGAGTGGATAATACCATGCCCATTGTATTTAAGAAATTGTTCGTTTTCATTTTGTTCATCATATAGATCCGCTCCTTTTCAAATGGTTGTTGCCCTGTTTCTGACTTAATTGTATGAAATATTACGGAGAGTCACTATCGAATTAGCTTACAGGAAAATTACACTTTTGTAAGAAAAACGAATGGAGGTGTAATGATTAGAAGATTTGACATATGTTCATGGGATTCATTAAGTTAAAAGTAGAGGTGAGTGTATGGCTAATATTAAAGATATTGCAAAGATGGCTGGGGTTTCAGTTACGACTGTTTCAAGGGTGTTAAATGATCATCCATATGTAAGCGAAGAAAAAAGGAAAGTTGTTTTAGAAATAGTTGAGAAATTGAATTACTCACAAAATGCAAATGCTGTCCATTTATCAAAAGGGAAAACGAATATTGTTGGTGTGATTTTACCTTATATTAATCACCCATGTTTTGATGCGATGGTGGGTGGAATGATGGAGGTCGCATTGGCTCGCAATTATCGAGTGCTTCTTTGCCAAACGAATTACAACAAAAAAGAAGAAATGAAAAGTTTACATATGTTGAAAACAAAGCAATTAGATGGTCTTATTATTTGTTCGCGTGCAAATGATTGGGAAACGATCGAGCCCTATGCTTCTTATGGGACAATTATTGCCTGTGAAGATAATGATATTCCGAATATCTCAAGTGTATATACAAATCATTCGGCAGCTTTTCAATTAGGAATGAATTATCTTATTGAGAAAAGTTATAAAAAAATTGGTTATTGCACGGGAAGAAAGTTAGGGCCGAGTAGTCAAAAGCGTTTTGATGTTTATAAACAGCAATTGCAATCCATAGATGAGGAAGTCATTGAAGAATGGATTTTTACAGAATGCTTTACATTGGAAGATGGTGTAAGAGTGGCTCATAGGTTAAAGGAGATGAAGAGTCGCCCTGAAGCATTAATAGTAGCAGGAGATGAAGTTGCTATTGGAATCATGACAGAAGTTGAAAAGTTAGGTATAAAAGTTCCTGAAGATTTAGCGATTATTGGCTTTGATAATCAGCCGATCTCACAAGTGCTACAATTAACAACTATTGATCAAAATTTAAAGGAGATAGGTAAAACAGCTTTTGAAATGTTTTATCGGCAAGTGAGCGACGAGAGTTCTAAACAAGAAAAGGTGGAAATTCCGTATGAACTTGTGGAACGCTCAACCGTTTAGCTGGAATCCGTTATGTGTATAATCGCATAACGGATTATTTTTTTTGAAATGCCTTTGACAGGAAACGCGTTTCATACTTTATAAAAGAGTTAAACCGGTCTGTAATAATCCATGGATTCTTTTCAAGTGTTTAAAACAATGAATAGAATTTGGAGGAATATGCATGAATGAGCTTTTATCGAGTATGAAAAAATATGTAGAGGATGACGAAAAGATTTTAGCTTTTGTGGTAGGGATATTTGAGAAGGGTGATTTCGCTTTAGCCTACCGACATGGGATTTTCGCAGCCACTACTAGACGTCTCCTTTTTTACGGGAAATTTCCGTGCTATCCTGCAATATTTGAAGAGTATTCGTATTTGCATATAGATGACATAGATTTCCGTCCATGTTTCGAATTTACTTGTAATCATGAAATGGTTAGAGCTAAGTATATTCAGAAAGGGAACGTGGAGCGATTTGTTCGTACAGTTAGAGCAAATATGAATAATTAATCACCCCCTTGTTTAAACATAATGTCATGGTCATTATGAGAAAAAATGCGTAATAAAAACCACTTCTAAACCTCTAGGAGATAGTGATACAATGTCAAATGGGGGGAGGTATGAACTATGGTTAATCAACGTGTGAAGGAAATCGCATTAATTACAATCGGTTCATTACTATTTGCAATTGGTATTAATTACTTCGCAATTCCAAACCGTTTATCAGAAGGCGGAATCATCGGTCTAACGGTTGTTACTTATTATTTATTTGATTGGTCACCAGGAATTGTAAATTTTGGTTTGAATGCAATTTTATTAGCTGTAGGTTATAAATTTTTTGATAAGAAAACGATGATTTACACAATTATAGGTATTGTGGAAACATCTTTGTTTTTATATGTTACAGAGCACATTCAGTATCAAGTAAATGGTGATACATTATTAGCAGCTTTATTTGCTGGTGTATTTGTAGGTATCGGATTAGGATGTATGTTCAAAGCTGGAGGTACATCAGGAGGATCAGCAATTTTAGCACGGTTAGCAAACCAATATTTAGGTTGGAGCGTTGGGAAAGGTGTGCTTATTATTGATATCGTTGTAATTGCTGGTTCTGTATTTATAATAGGACAAGAAAAGGCAATGTATACACTTGTTGCTGTATTCATCGGAGCGAAAGTGATTGATTTCATTGTAGAAGGTATGGATACAAAAACGGCTGTTACGATTATTTCGAATCAACCAGACTTAATTCGCGAGACCATTACGAACAACATGACACGCGGTGTTACTGTGTTAGAGGGGCGCGGCGGATATACTGGTAAAAATAAAGAAGTATTGTATGTTGTTATTAATAAGCAAGAGCTTGTTAAGTTAAAGCAAGTTATTAGTCGAGTCGATGAAGATGCCTTCGTTGTCATTCACGATGTACGCGATGTACTTGGCGGTGGCTTTAAAGCGAGTTAGAAGATGAGCGAGAAAATTCGTTCATCTTTTTTTTATTCTTACAAAAATGTAAGGGGATTGAATGGTAGACTCATTTCCTGCTCTTTAGAATGGATGTATAAGTATCCTGCAGAGGAGGAAGATCAATATTATGAAGAAAAAAATGATTACTACTGTAATAGCGATGATAGCGATAGTGGTATTGTTATTACCTACGAAACTTGGACCAGTTATTGATAAATATAATCCGCTTTATACGACGAAAGAGTACTATACAATTGTAAATACGATTGGTCAGCACGTTGGTGATGAATGGTATGAATATGAATTTATTGCATTTGATGAACGTGGAAGAGAACAAAAAATAAAGAAAACAGTGAAACATATGCTAAAGACAGACGAGGCGTTAAGAGTTTTTGCGAAAGGTCGCTATGGTGAGCCGATTGAAGAGATTGAGACTGCAAGCATTCCAATAAATGCGAAGAGCAAGCTTTTGGCGATGAGATAGCAAAATATACCCCCATCTATTTTTTTGTCGAAAGGCAAAATACTAGGTGGGGGTATATTGTTGTACGTAAAAAAATGCCCTAGTTCATATAAACTAGGGCATTTTTTATATAAAGGGGAAGGGGACACACTGAAGTAGCATAAGTGAAAGATATAAGAAGAGTAGGCTACTAGCAATGTAATTTGGTTATGTGAGTGCTCTTCTTATTTGGTTCGCTTTCTAACTTTATTTTACGAAATATACGTAAGAAGAACTATCGAATTACATTACACATATCTTACAAACATGTAAGCCTCCTGTAATGTAATTCGATAGTTAGATGTTAGTAAACTAAATATAATGCAAATATAAAGTTTTAATTTTTTACTTTCTGTTTTGTAATGTTAATGAAGAACGAAAAACCAACTAACTTTGAATAGCCCTCATCTTAGCTTAAGATGAGGCCCTTTTTTTAAACCTTACAATATTGTAAGGTTTACGTAAGTTAATTCGATAGTAATTTTGTCATATTTTTTGCATAATAGATACAAATAGATAAAATAATTAGGGATATAGTAAGAAGGGAGAAAAATGGGATGCGTAAAGAAGAAGTAGTGAAGTTTCCAATTAAAGATTTCTGTAGCTACTTTACTGTTGCCGTAGTGTGTATTGGATTATTTGATATAATAACAAACTTAGTTGTTAAATAATATAGATGAAAAACAAGAAGGGAAATCCTTTCTTGTTTTTTTTATGGGGGCATAAAGATGAAATGGATTGATAGTCATATACATGTTGATCAATACAAAGATGAAGAGAAAAGCAGATTACTTAAAGATGTGGGGAATAGTAAAGAGATAAAGGGGCTTGTTGCAGTATCTATGAATTATCAATCATGTAAGGAAATTTTATCATTAGCAAAGAAGTATCCCTTTATATACCCGGCGATAGGATTTCATCCGGAGCAACCGGTTCATAAAGAAGAATGTGAGCGTATATTTAAATTAATTGAAGCTCATGTTGAGGAAATCATTGCGATTGGTGAAGTGGGACTCCCATATTATTTAAAGAAAGAAGATGAAGATATTACTGTAAATTCATACATAGCCGTATTGAAAAGATTTATAGAACTAGCTAGTGAGTATGATTTGCCGATTATTTTGCACGCAGTTTATGAAGATGCTGACATTGTATGCGATTTACTTGAAGAATATAAGGTTTCACGTGCACACTTCCATTGGTTTAAAGGAAGTGAAGAAACGATGAAACGGATGATGGGGAACGGTTACTATATTTCTATCACACCGGATGTTTTACATAAAGAGAAAATTAGAAAAATCGTTTCGTATTATCCGCTTGAATATATGATGGTAGAAACAGATGGACCGTGGGAATTTCAGGAGGATACGATGACACATCCTTATATGATAAAAGATGTATTACAAGAAATTAGTATAATAAAAAAAATATCAGTAGAGAAAGTTACTGAGCAAATATATGAGAATACGGTGCAATTTTATAGAGTTAGTGAGTCATAATAAAAAAACACCAAGCATTTGCTTGGTGTTTTTATTATGACTCTAATTTTTTCGCGCGTTTTAATAATAAAATAAAGACGATGATAATGAACCCAAGTATAAGGAAGAATCCATATTGTTTTATATAATCAATTACGTCATCTGTAGTGGTTGGCTTGTCGACGTGAATACCGTCTTTATTAGTAGTAATATGAATATCCTTCATTTTTACTTCATTCGTTTCTTTTTGTAAATCAATCCACTCTACGTTTGGAATGCTTTCAAGTTCCTTTAATACTTCTTTTAATGGTTGAACACCTAAGTAAGGATGATAAAATGCGCCGATAATTCCATCGGATAGTTTAGTGATAGATAAAGCACGTTCTTTCATTTTATCAATATCTTGTGGCTTACCTTCTTCAATAAATCCAACCGTTTCAGGCATTAATTTCATCCCATGTAAAAATGACGGTGTACTCGTATAAGCTGGTGAATGCATAGATTTCCAAGTTGTATCGTTTAGTTGTAGTTGTCCCACATAAGTAGAGAAATATTGAGAAAGTATCTCGTATCCTTTTTGAGACATTGTATAGTGTGGAGCTTCAAAAGCAACTGGATACAATTTAGCTTCTACAAGCTCTGTAATCCCTTTTTCAATATGCTCTTTAATATACTTTTCTTCAAAAGCTTTTCCGTTTTCTACGTATTTATTATAGTCCTCTGTAGATTGAAAATCGTCTTTTGTTTTTGGCTTTCCATGGTTCGGTTGCCGAATTGGTTGATCAGTTTTTACATCCCAAAATTCAAAACCTTCTCCAGTTTCACTATCATAAAATTGATGGGTGTAACCATGCATAACGATAGAGCCACCATTGTCTTGCATAAATTGTAAAACATCGATTAAATCAGAGTTATCTTTTAAATGTACTGTTTTTCCTGTGTCTGGATCTTTGTAAACAGGGATAACAGTAATCATATATGGGAGTTTCTTCTCTTTTAGTAATTCAGCGATTTCCTTTAATTGCTTTACATCTACAGCTGGATGAACGTCTTCAAGACGTAAATAAGCTGAAGTTTTATTTGTTTCAGGTTTTTGTCCGAAATAAGAAAATAACATTTCACCGACGTAATGAGACATCCAATTAAAAAGGTTTGGAGTTGCAACATAATAAGATGTTCCTTGCTGAATGATTAATGGGTGGGTTCCATTTGAACTAAAAGCATTAGCAAGAACTGTTCCATTTGTATCAAGCGTTTGAATTAACCGTTCTTCTTCTAATGTGTTTTTCAGCTTATGTGCTGGATATTCAATTTTATTAACCCGTACATCATCATTTCTCAATGTAATGAAAGAAAAACGATTAGATAATTGTTCAACATTTTGTCCTAAAACTAATACTGGACCTGAGAAATTTTCTAGAAATTGTTTTGCTGCAATAGAAAAATCTTCTTTTTTCTCTCCGATATAAACAATATGTGTATAAGGTGATGATTCGGTACCTTCCTTTACTTCCTTCAAATTTTTTACTGTTATATCATTTGTAAAATGTCCTAACTGAGTATTAAGGATTTGTATATTATTTGTAATTTTATCGTCTTCTGTACTATACAAAATAAGTACTTTTGGTTTTGATGACGTTTGTGCAGAGGTGTGTATAGGGATGAGTAGTAAAATGCTGAACAAGAATATTAGGCATTTTTTCATGTTGTATGCTCCTATTCTATATATGTAATTCAATTTACAATTATATACAAAAAAATAATTATCGTCTATGTAAGTTACATTTTTGCACGTATTTATCATATGTTTTTTCACAAAATCGGTCTAAAGCATGATGATAATATGTACAATTATTTGCTATGATTAAAGAGTAAGAGAGTGATAGAGTGTGGGTAATTGTAAAGGGAAGGCTGAAAGGGGACAAATTTCAGCGGAGAAAGAGGTAGAGGTAGTGAAGAAATTCTTTGTAGGATTTTTAGTTGTTCTTGGAGTATATTTATATTTCCAAGGTAAGTCTGAAGGAATGGGTAAGCTAATGAATGAGACAAGCTATGTTGATTCAGAGGAAGCAAAACAGATGAAACAGATCATTATAGAGGAAGCAAAGAAAGTAAATCTTCCGGAATGGATACCTCTTACAATTGCCGAACATGAAAGTAGGTTAAATCCAAGAAGCGTTGGAGATAACGGGACTTCATTTGGATTGTTTCAATTACATCGCGGTGGTGGGCTTGCGCCAGATCATTTAACAGATGAAGAGTTGAAAGATCCACGTACAAATGCACAAATTGCAATGCCGCATTTAATGAAAGGGTACAAACGTGGGGTGCAAAAAGGTTTGACTGATTTTGCATTACTAAAATATATAGCGAATACATCTGGATGGCCAGGGAATTTAGGACCAGAGTGGACGGATAACAATATGAAGTATAACGTCGGATTAGAGGATGTATACTATCGAAATAAAGGCGTAATAAAAGAGTAGGTTTTCTATACCTACTCTGTTTTTTTTGAATAGTTTAATCCTTTTGTCTTGTGAAATACTGCGATAGTTGTATTTTCACATTTTCAAGTTTTGTAGAAACTTGCGGTATTTTATATCCTACATACAATGGTGAAACTACAAACCTGGGAACAACTTTACAAATGATTTTTCCATTCAGGTGATAGAAGAATAAATTATAACTACTACACCCTTTATGGAAATCTGTTAATATGTAACATACAGTTTGCTGAATGTAATTTGCCATTTCATCTATAAATGAAATATCTTCAATGATGATGTTAAATTCAGTAAAACCGATAATGGGACGCTCTGAAATATTAAGTTCAATGCGCTCGTTTTTTTGTACAATTACCCCTTGGAAATTTTCCTTTTCTACGTTTTCTAGATAGTCTACATATTTCATTCCGATGATTTGCATATGTGCATGATGCAAACTTCCGCCTGAAAATGGGCCGTGATTTTTATATAAAATAACGGATGTGAATTCATTACTTTCCTGTAAGTCTAACCAATGTTTAATGGAGAAACGAATTAGTGATCTCATATGTTCTTCTGTATATGTTGCGATATGATCATCACAATTATCGGTTTCGATTAGCACAGTTTGAAATGTATCTTTTAATGTAGGGAATTTATTTTTTAACCAAATAATAGAGCCCTCGGTTGCTAAAATATCAGTTAAATTTTCTCTGTCGCAAAAAGGACAAGCAGCGCTTCTGTTACGAATGCTTTCTGGTTTTTGTTTGCCGATATCATTCAAAAAATAAAGTTGTTGTGTATCCATTTCTCTATACCCCTTTAAAATGTGTGTAAAACTGCCGTCTAATACATTCGGGAAAGGGAGGGGGAAATCCTTTAAAGGAAACAGAGCAAAAAATAAAAGACAAGATATCCTCATTACAATAGGGTACCTTGTCTTTTATTTTTTCTTTAATAATGTGTATGGATAATATAGAGTATTTTCATTTTGTTTCTTTTTTCTATTTTTCATTGTGTATAAAGCAATTGCTGTACTTGCGATTACAATAATGGCTTTCTTCATATTCATATACCCCTTTTTATTGTTCATTTAATTCTTGGCTAACTGCTTTCGCATCAACTAAAGCATGCAAGATCATTTTTACCATGTTCATCATATCTCTTCACTCCTTTTTATAGTTCGTTTAGTTCTTTTACAACTGCTTGTCCGTTCACTAATACCTCAAAGATTGCTTTTACGATTTCTTTCATCATGATTGTTTCCTCCTTTATTTGTCTCTCTTGTTTACATCTTTATTGTATAGGGAGGCATCTTTTCGTACTATCGCTTTCCATTACGTGAACATAACAGTCTTGTAAGATTTGATGTCACTTATTGAAATGTTTAGTCTATCTTCATTATTTTCAGAAAAATGACTATTCAAACATGAAATGGGAAAGTATAATAAAGAAGTAAGTATTAAATTCCGTACGAAAGGAGTGAATGAGATGAAATGTTCTTTAGCTACGCGCGCAAAATTTTTAGATTATATCTATATTTGTCGTGCGATTTTTCATGATGTAGTTGTTAACGGGATACGTATGCCCTTTTTTAACAATTGCATAGTAGCTATTGAACGATAGAAATCTCTTCACCCATTTTTGATAAAACGTGTGAAAAGGGAGCTATTTAGCTTCCTTTTTCTATGCCAAAAACCATGGGGAACGTTTCTTTCCCATGGTTTTTTATATTGAAAGGAGTACGGAAAATGACAATTTGTAGCGTGAACAATATAACGAAATCCTTTGGTGGAAACATCATATTTGAAAATATATCGCTTGAAATAAAAAATGGTGAACGTGTTGGTTTAGTTGGTCGTAACGGAAGTGGGAAGACGACGATCTTTCAGCTTCTAACAGGGATGGAGAATGTGGATGTAGGAGCTATCCATATGAAGAAAGGAACACGTATTGGTCATGTGGCACAAATTCCAAAGTTTGATGATGGAATAACCGTATATGATGTATTAAGTTCTGCTTTTAAAGCAGAAAAGGAATTAGAAAGGGAAATGCATGCTTTAGAAAAGAATATGGCGGAAGGGCTGGAACCATTTGCTTTAGAAAAATTAATGGAGAGATACGGAGTAATTCAAGAAAGATTCGCATTTCTCGGTGGTTACGAAATAGAAGCAAATATTATGAAGGTAGCAAACGGCCTACAAGTGACGGAACTATGCTCTCGATTATTTACGGAATTAAGTGGTGGTGAACAGACAAAGGTAAGTCTTGCGTATATGCTATTGCAGAAACCAGATTTACTTTTATTAGATGAACCAACAAATCATCTAGATTTATTTGCAGTTGAATGGTTAGAGCAGTTTTTAAAAGAATATGTTGGGACGGTTATGGTCATTTCGCATGATCGGTATTTTCTTGATGAAGTTGTAACGAAAATTTTAGATTTAGAAGATGGAGAAATTCACGTATATCATACGAACTATTCACAGTTTATTGAGGAAAAAGAAGAAAGGTTGCTTCAGGAATTTCAAGCTTATCAAGAACAGCAAAAGAAAATAAAGAAAATGAAAGAAGCAATTAAGCGTCTACGTGAATGGGCAAATCAAGCGAATCCTCCGAATGAAGGATTGCATAAGAGAGCGAGAAATATGGAACGTGCGTTAGAACGTATGGAGAAGTTAAAGAGACCGATTTTAGAACGAAAACAGATGGGACTTCAGTTTGAAGGGCAAGAGAGAAGCGGAAAAGATGTCGTTGTAATGAAAGAAGTTAGTAAAGGATTTGCTGACAGAGTTTTATTCGAGAAAGCAAATTTGCATATTCGTTTTCAGGAGCGCGCAGCTATCGTTGGACGTAATGGTACAGGAAAGACTACGTTATTAAAATTACTACTAGAAGAAATACAGCAAGATGCTGGAGAAATTCGGATTGGTAGTAGTGTGAAAATCGGTTATTTATCGCAGCATGCGTATGGGAATATGAAGAACAATGTACTGGAGGCTTTCAGAGAATGTGTAGCTGTAACAGAGGGAGAGGCAAGGCATATATTAGCTCGGTTTTTATTTTATGGTCCAGCTGTTTTTAAGAAAGTCACGCAACTTAGTGGTGGAGAAAAAATGAGGTTAAGGCTCGCGCAACTTATGTATCAAGACATCAATTTTTTAATTTTAGATGAGCCGACAAACCATCTTGATATTGAATCAAGGGAAGTTTTAGAGGAAGCACTTGAACAATATAATGGGACGATTTTAGCTGTTTCACATGATCGTTATTTCTTAAATAAATTATTTGAAAAAACATATTGGATTGATGAGCACAAATTATTTGAGTTTGCAGGGAATTATGCATGGGCTCGTCAAAAGTGGGAAGAAAGAATTGAGAAACAAGTAGTGAAACAGAAGCAGCAAGGGAGTAAAGCGTTAGAAGTGATACCTATAAAAAAGCAGGAGTCTAGAAATTTAGAGAAAGTTGAAAACGAGTTAATGCATATAGAAGAAGATATATATGCACTTGAATGTAGAATGGAAAATGTAGTTGATGTTGAAATGCTTGAACAATTGTATGAAGAAAAAACGAACAAAGAGTTGTTACGAGCAGATTTATATAATGAGTTAGAGAATATTGTGGAGTAAGGAAATTAGAATGAAAAAGAGCAAGTTGTTTTCTCATATTTTGAGGGAGGGCTTGCTCTTTTTTGTATAACGAAGGGATGAAAATTGGTATAATTTTCTTGTTAACATGATAAGAAAATGAGCTTTATGCTACGGAAACGTGAGGGGAATTTTATGTTAGGATACGCGCGGATTGCTACAATCGTCATGATTTGTTTAGTTTATGCAAATCATGTTTCACGTGAAACAGCAAATTTACAAATTTTTGTCGGCATTGCACTTTTCACTTATATTGTGAATCATATTTTACTTGTAAAAGAAAAAGGGGGTAGGAAACTCGTTTTTTATACCTTGCTCGCAAACGGTATTGTCACAGCGTTATTAGGATTTTTATTTCCCGAGACATGTTTGTATTTAATTATATTTGGAATTGATGCGATAGGATTATTTATTCATGATTGGCGTAAAAGTACGACTTATTTTTTTATCGCTTTTTTCTTTCTTTGTTGGTTTATAAATATAATGCATACGTACCAACATACAGGGAGTCTGGAATTGGAGAGTAATGCAATTAACTTTATGTTCATCGTTTTCAGTGCTTTAGCTGGAAACTTAATAAAAAAACTTACAGCTGCTCGGCAAATGGTAGATGAGCAATATGGGAAATTAGCATTATCTCATACAGCTTTAAAAGAAGCACATGAACAATTACGGCTATATGCTAAAGAGGTGGAAGAATTGACCGCCGTTCGGGAGAGGAATGATATTGCCCGAGAAATTCATGATACAGTTGGTCACAATATGACTGCCTTACTTGTTCAGTTACAACTAGCAGAGGCTTTATGGAAACAAAAATCGGACGCTACGGAAGAGGTTTTACATACATGTCATGGATTAGCTAGAAAATCACTTCAAGAAGTGAGAGCTTCTGTGCATGCCTTAAAAGAGGAAAGTAAACTAGGGAACATAATAGAGAATATGCGTGAAATGTTACATGGATATTCTAAAGCGACGAAAGTACAAGTATCTTTTCAATTACAAGGGGATCCGGTTGTGATTCCGTTGTCACTACAGCCTACGTTGCTTCGTATTATGCAAGAGTCTTTAACGAATGCAAAACGTCACGGGAAAGCTAGTTTATGTGAAGTAAGTTTAGTTTGTTCAGTGGAACAAGTTAAGTTATGTATTTCGGATAATGGTATGGGAGTCAATGAAGTAAGCCCTGGGTTTGGGTTGCTTAATATGAAAGAACGTGTAGAGGAGCATGGTGGAATCATTCAATTTGAGAGTGAAATAGAAAAAGGTTTTCGCCTAAAAATCGAATTCCCACTGCGAGAAAAAACATGGATAATAGGGGGAGCGTTATGATTCGAATTATGATTGTTGATGATCAATCACTGATTCGTGATGGATTGGCAATGATATTAAATTTACGTCCGGAACTGGAAGTGGTGGGGACGGCTAGTGATGGGGATGAAGTCGTACAAAAGGTGAAACAATTACAGCCTGAAATTATTTTGATGGATATTCGGATGCCTCGTATGAATGGTGTTGAGGGAACTCGTTTAGTTAGAGAAGAGTTTCCTCATATAAAGGTTCTCATGTTAACGACTTTTAGTGATAGTGAGCTTATTTTTGAAGCATTAGAGCAAGGAGCGAGCGGATATTTATTGAAGGACATGGAGACGGATGCAATTGTTCAAGCTATTTTAACGGTACACGGTGGAGGTGCTGTGCTTCCTCAAGATATAACATCGCAAATTGTAAAGGAATTAAAAAAGACAAAAGTAGCAGTAGAGTGCCCCCCGCCAGAACAACTAGAACAATTAACTGAGCGTGAAGTAGATGTTTTAAGGGAAATTGGGCTTGGCTTAAATAATAAAGAGATTGCTGAAAAGTTATTCATTACAGAGGGAACTGTAAAAAATCACGTTTCTAATTTAATTAGTAAGTTAGAACTGAGGGATCGAACACAAGCAGCAATATACGCAGTAAGATACGGCGTGACGACATACACATGACTTTTGGCATATATAAGTGTGAAAAAGCAGCGGAATTTGCTGCTTTTTTTATTTTGTATTTCTATCTCAAGGGTGATGGAGAAAAGAAGAAATTTTTCTACAATGAAAGTGTAGATGAATGCAAAGGGGCTGAATCAATATGTTAGTCATAGATCATATTACGAAATCATTTGGCAAGAAGGAAGTTGTAAAGAGTGTTTCTTTTGAAGTAAAAAAGGGTGAAACATTTGGATTACTTGGTCCAAATGGAGCGGGGAAATCAACGACGATATCAATGATTTGCGGGTTAATTCCATACGATAGTGGTGATATAAAAGTTGGTGGGAAATCTGTAAAAGAGTATCCATTAGAAGCGAAAAAGAAAATCGGTATTGTCCCGCAAGACATTGCGCTGTATCCGACACTTTCAGCAAAGGAAAATTTGATCTTTTGGGGAAAGATGTACGGTTTAAATGGAAAAGTTGCAAAAGAGCGAGCAGAGGAAGTGTTAGCTTACGTCGGTTTACAGGATCGGGGAAAAGATAAAATTGAAACATTTTCAGGTGGAATGAAAAGGCGCATTAATATTGGTGCAGCACTTATGCACGAACCAGAGTTATTAATTATGGATGAACCGACAGTCGGGATTGATCCACAATCGAGAAATCATATTTTAGAGACTGTTAAAAAATTAAATGAAAAAGGTATGACGGTCATTTATACAAGTCATTACATGGAAGAAGTTGAGTATTTATGTGAGCGAATTGCCATCGTTGATCACGGAAAGGTAATTGCACTAGGAACGAAAAGAGAGTTATGTAATCGTCTGACAGATGGGTTTATAGTGAAATTGCAATTAAATCGCTATAGTACGGAACTGTTACAAAAGTTGAAAGCACTACCTGTTGTTGAGCGTATTATTTTTGACGAAGATAATAGCACGATTGATATTGGACTAAATGGTGGCGAGGCAATTGGCACAGTTGTTTCAGTAGTTGTTGAGAACAACGCTCAAATTTTAAAACTGGAAGTACAAGAACCGAATTTAGAGGCACTCTTTTTACAATTAACAGGACGTTCACTGCGTGATTAAGGAGGTTAGTGCGAGATGAAAAGTTTCATTATTGCATGGAAAGATTTAAAAATCCGTTTAATTGATCGCCGCGGATTTATGATGATGATACTTATGCCGCTTTTATTAACAGCGATTTTAGGTTCAGCGTTAAGTAATGTATTTGATAGTGGTGGACTACCGAAAACAGTAATTGGCTCTTATCAAGAGGGAACGGATGAGTTTGCAGATGTCCTTCAAAAAGATGTATTGCAATCTAAAGAAATAAAAGATGATGTGAAAGTAAAGGTAGTTAACTCCCAGGAAGAGCTTGAAGATATGTTAAAGGAAAAGAAAATCGATGTAGGAATTGTCATCCCAAATAAATGGAGCGAACAAGTACAAGATGGAAAATTAAAAGAACCAAAGGTGCTTATAGACCCATCAAAAGATATACAAGCAAAAATTGCCGAGTCAATGATCCGCTCTTTTTCAGAACGTGTTCAAACAGTCGCAGTATCTACTAAAAGTGTTGTAACAGAATTAGCAAAATCTCAGCAGGGTGATGTAGCACAAGTTGCAAAAGAGGTAAGTGGAAGTCTACAGACGATAGCAACTACAAGTGCGGATAACATCGAAAGAGGAACGATAGGTAAAAAAATAGTTGCAGCGATGCAATATTATGCCGCAGCAATGTTAGTCATGTTTTTACTATATAACATAACAGTAGGTGCAAAGTCAGTTGTAACAGAACAACGAACTGAAACGTTGGCGCGTTTGTTTAGTACACCGACGAGCTCATTTTCAATTTTATTCGGGAAGTTTTTAGGTACATTACTATTTGCCTGTATTCAATTTGGAATATTTATAGTTGCTACACACTTTATGTTTCATGTGGAATGGGGCGAAGACGTGTCTCAAATAGTAGTGTTGGGAATTTCTTATGCAATTTGTGTTTCTGGTTTATCTATGTTAATTGCGGCCTTTATTCGTGAGGAAAAAACGGCAGATTTAATGGGGGGAATGGGTATTCAAATACTGGCTATATTAGGGGGATCAATGTTACCGATTTACGTATTTCCCGATACACTTCAAACAGTTGCGAATATTGCTCCGAATAAATGGGCGCTTACGAGCTTCTTAAATATTATGTCGGGAACATCTTGGGATGTGCTACTTCCTGTTATTTTAAGTTTATGTAGTGCAGGAATTATCTCCGTTATGATTGGAACGTTACGTTTACGTACGAGATAGGAGGGGAAATGATGAAGAAGGTTTGGGCACTTTGTTGGCTAGAATTAAAACAAATTTTAATTAGGCCACAAAGTTATATACTCATGTTTGGAATGCCTATTATTTTCACACTCATTTTCGGCGGGCTTTTAGGTGGAAGTGGGAATGCGAAAGTAAATATTAGTTTAGTAGATAAAGATGGTTCTGTATTATCTAGCAAGTATTACGAGGAAATAAAGAAAAGTGATTTAATTTCTATAGAGAAGGTAACGTATGAGGAAGGGAAACAGAGGATCGAAAACAAGAAATCATCTGGTATAATCATCATCCCGAAGGATTTTCAAAAGAGTATGCTAGATAGAAAGGTAGAAAATATTCAATTTCAAGCTAGTGCTGATTTTACTGGTGGAACTTCTGTAGAGCAAGTATTAGCAAGTGCATTAAAAAAGATGGAGATAGAAGTTAGTGCAGCAAGAGGTTTTGAGAAGAAAAGTAACACTTCGTGGGAAACGATGTATGAAACAATTTATACAAAAGTAGATCCTGTTTCGATTCAAAAAGAATCGATTTTACATGATGATCAAAAGTTAAATAACGTTACAGGGCGAGCTGCAGGTTTTTCAATTCTATTCGTCATGATTGTCATGTTAAGTGCGACGGGAACTATTTTGAAAGCTAGACAACTTGGTGTTTGGTCTCGTTTATTAGGAGCGTCAGTTTCAAAAGTTCAAATACTAGCAGGATATATCCTTTCCTTCTTTTTAATAGGGTGGATTCAATTTGGTGTTTTAATGATATTAACGCATTCATTATTTGATGTGCAGTGGGGAAATTTATTAGGGGTTATTACACTTGTTTCAGTATTATTATTAGCGGTCATTGGTCTAGCTTTATTATTGGCAAGTATCGTAAAAACAACAGAACAGCAGTCCGCACTAGGTAATATCGTTGTAATTTCAACATGTATGATTAGTGGTCTTTATTGGCCAATCGAAATTGAACCGGTATGGATGCAAGCGGCGGCAAATTTTATTCCGCAAACGTGGGCAATGCGTGGCTTTACGGAGCTAATTGTAAGGGGAGGCACATTAGCAGATATAGGAGGATATATTGGTATACTCAGTTTATTTGCAGGAGTATTTTTCATAATTGGTTTAACAAGAATACGTTACGACTGAAAAAAGAAAGCAGAGTTACAGCTTTAAGCGCTGAACTCTGCTTTCTTTTTGTGTATCGTCTTCTTTCATAGAGATAATAATTGCGATCCCTAACATAACGAAAAAAGCTAAAAAGAGGACGAACTTTGGGAAGAATGGGAATAGTAATAATGCCCCGACTATCATGATTGTTAATAACACATAGTGCAGGACATATTGGAATAGGTTGTCTATATTTTCGCCCCCTTTTTGGTAGTTAATTGTTATTATTCTATGCTGGGCTATTAGATAATAGAATAAATTTTTTGCTAAGTTTACCTAAATTAAAGATTGATCAATAATTTTTAAAAAATTCTTAAAAATATTTATATAGAAAGAATTGACAAAATATAGTGAACGATATAAGCTAATAACCATAAAGTCTACCGGAAAGGTCGGAATAAGATTGTTACCCCTCAAAAACATCTATTTTTTGCGTTTAAAACCGACTTTTCCGATTGGCTATAAAATGTTGCTGTGGGAGGCATACATAAGGCAAGCAGTTCATAAGGTGTAATTATTAAAAAAAAGTTAGGGTGGGGACAATGAAGACAAAGACAAAAAAATGGGCTGGTGTATTTTCAGTATTACTGAGTAGTTCGTTTGTGTTATCTGCTTGTGGGGGACAGGAAGATACGGCTTCTACAGAACCAGTTAAACAGCAAGATTTAAAGAATATAAAAATCGAAAAGATTGCTGCTACAGATAAGACGAAAGTACCTGATAAAGCAAAAAATCGAAAAGACACGTTAGTTGTTGGAATTAATAAACCAGGTGGTGTCTTTTTACCATACTTCCAGCAAAATGGTTGGGATGGAAACGTAACGTCTGTTATTTTTGCATCTCTTGTATCAACAGATAAACAAGGAAAACCAATTCCAGAATTAGCTGAGAAGTGGGATGTTTCCTCTGATCAGTTAACATATACATTCCATTTACGTAAAGATTTAAAATTTAGTGATGGTTCGCCATTAACAGCAGATGATGTAGCGTTCACATTGACGCTTTTACATGATAAGGCATATGAAGGTGAAATAGACATTTCTCAATATGCGGTTAAAGGTGGTAAAGAATATAAAGAAGGAAAAGGAACTTCTATTGAAGGCCTTCAAGTTATAGATCCACAGACAATTAAAATTACGACTGAAAAAGTTAACTCTCAAACACTAACTGCTTTAGGTGGTCCAGTGTTATCAAAAGCTTATTATGGAAAAGACTATAAACAAAATACAAGTTTAGACTATTTAAAAGAGTTATATGGAAAACCGATAGCTGCGGGCCCATATAAATTCGAAAAGTATATTCCAGGCCAAGAAGTTCGATTTGTAGCAAATGAAAATTATTATGCAGGTAAACCGAAAATTCCAAACTTCATTTATAAAATTACTGCTGGTGATACGAAACTACAATTGTTCCAAACAGGCGAAGTTGACTACACTGGCCTAGGTACTGGTGATGAAATTCTTGAGCAGGCGAAAGGTTTACAATTCGCGAACATTCAAATCGAAACGGCGGCATCATTTAGTTATATTTATATGAATAATAATAAGCCGTATTTAAAGGATAAAAAGGTTCGCCAAGCACTTATTTACGGATTAGATCGTAAAAAGTATGTTGATACAGCATTAAAAGGATACGGTACGGTAGCTAATGTACCAATTCATCCAACTTCTTGGGCCTATACGGAAGAAGGGGTTAATAAATATGAATACGACAAAGAAAAAGCGAAAAAATTATTAGATGAAGCAGGATGGAAAGTTGGTTCGGATGGAGTGCGTGAAAAAGATGGTCAAAAATTAAAGCTTTCTTATTTCGGTCCAAGTTCGGCTAAAGATAGTGATTTATTAATTCCAATTGCGAAAGAGAATTATAAAGAGATAGGTGTAGAGTTTAATCCTGAATTTATGGACTTTAATACTATGCTTTCGAAGGTAAACAAAGGTGATTATGATTTGGCTTCTGTTTCGACACCGATTACAAGTGATCCAAGTGAAACAGCTGGTGAATATTTATCTGGTGTCAATGAGAAGAGTCTTGGTTATAAAAATGCGAAAGTAGATGAGCTAATTAAAAAAGGTATTGAGACAGTTGATATTGAAAAACGTAAACCGATTTATAAAGAATTATATAAAGAGTTAAGTGATGATCCACCAGTAATTCTATTAAACTATCGTAGAACAATTACTGGATACAACGGGAATATAAAAGGAATTGACCCTGAAAAATACAATAGTATTAGTGCAAACTTACCAGTATTATCTATTGAAAAATAACGATAAGAATGTATAAGTAGAAGACATTTTTTCATTCGGTTAGTAATGTACCGCTTTGAAAAAATGTTCTTCTATTTTAGGCATAAGATTGGAGAGAAAAAGGGTGAAAACATATATCGTTCGTAGGTTGTTACAAATGATTCCTACACTGTTGGGTACGTCAATTATTATCTTTTTTTTGTTCGCGCTTCTTCCAGGGGATTATATTGATTCAAATCCAAAGATTACACCAGAAAGGGCAGCTGAACTTAGGGAATTATATGGATTAAATAAGCCAATCGTTGAGCGTTATTTTCATTGGTTAGGTAATGCATTGCATGGGGATTTTGGTTTTTCGCTTCAATATCAAGAACCTGTAACGTCATTATTAAATAAATTTATTTGGAATTCTTTTATTGTAGCGGTTATTGCATTGTTCTTTATTTGGCTAATTGCACTTATTATCGGTGTATTTTCCGCGACAAAGCAACATTCCTTATTCGATAAGCTTGTAACAATTGGTGTCTTTGCAGCGATGTCATTCCCTTCATTCTTTATCGGTTTGTTTTTAATTAAAGTGTTCGCGGTTGACTTTAATTTATTACCGATAGGCGGAATGATTGATGTTGGGAGTAACTCAACTGGGATTACTTACGTAATAGAAGTTGCAAAGCATATGGTTTTACCAGTGTTTATTTTAACTCTTCTTGGAGTGGGTTCATTAACTCGTTATTTTAGAACGAGTATGTTAGAGGTTGTGAGACAAGATTACATTCGAACGGCTAGAGCAAAAGGTTTAAAGGAGAAGACCGTTATTTATAAACATGCATTAAAAAATGCAATTTTACCGGCTATTACATTGCTTGCATTTGAGTTACCAGGATTGTTTTCAGGGGCAATTATTATTGAACAAATTTTCAACTGGCCAGGTATCGGTAATATTCAATTGGAAGCACTTAATTTCCGTGATTATACAGTATTAATGGCATTTACGATGTTTCTTTCTTGTTTGACAATTGTTTCAAACTTTTTAGCGGATGTTGTATATGCCGTTGTTGATCCACGTATTCGGTTGAAGTAAGGGGGGAAAGAGATGGAAACTGTTACAGCAATTACAGAGAAAAAAGCAAAAAAGAAAAGACGGAATGAATCATCGCCGTGGAGACAAGCTTTTAAAAGGATAAAGAAAAATAAAATGGCACTTATAGGGTTTTATGCATTAATTTTTATGTTTTTATTTTGTTTTATCGGTCCATTCTTTTCACCGTATGCATCAGGAAAAATACAAGTTACGCTAATTAACAAACCACCTAGTTTTTCTCATTGGCTTGGTACAGATCAATTAGGAAGGGATATTTTAACGAGGCTTATGCAAGCGGGGCGGATTTCGTTAACAATTGGCTTAGCTTCAATGGTTTTATCAGTTATACTAGGTGCTTTATTAGGAGCTATTGCAGGTTTTTACCGTGGTATCGTCGACAATATTATAATGCGTCTTGCCGATATTTTAATGTCGATGCCAGGATTACCGTTACTTATTATAATGGGGGCTATTTTATCAGAATGGAAAGTACCATCTGATTATCGTCTTTATGTCATTATGATTATTTTAAGTTTAGTAGGTTGGCCGGGACTTGCCCGTCTCGTGCGAGGTCAAATTTTATCGCTTCGAGAACAATCGTTTATGCAAGCTGCTGACGTGCTCGGGATAAAAGATTACCGGAAAATCGTATATCATTTAATCCCAAATGTTTTGCCAATATTAATTGTTGTATCAACATTAGGTGTTGCGGGTTCTATTTTAGGGGAGTCTGCACTAAGCTACCTAGGTCTGGGTGTCGTTCCACCTACACCATCGTGGGGAAATATGATTAGTGCAGCAAACTCATTAATCGATTTCCAAAAACGTCCGTGGTTATGGATTCCACCCGGTTTTGCAATCTTTATAACAGTCGTATCAATTAATTTACTTGGCGATGCACTTCGTGATGCATTAGATCCAAAGATGAAGCGGTAGGTGAGGAAGCATGAGTAAAGCAGTAGTAGAGCTAAAGGATTTACAAACACACTTTCAGACGGAAGAAGGTACAGTAAAGGCTGTCAATCATGTTAGCTTTTCAGTTCGAGAAGGTGAAACAGTTTGTGTAGTAGGCGAATCAGGTTGCGGGAAAAGTGTAACGGCCTTATCTATTATGGGACTTATTGCTGAATCTGGTGGCATCGTTGGTGGCGATATTCTTTATGAAGGAAAGAGCCTTTTAGGAATGAAAGAGAAAGAACTTCGTAGTTTAAGAGGAAATGATATCGCGATGATTTTCCAAGAACCGATGACATCGCTTAATCCAGTCTTCACTGTTGGAGAGCAAATTGTTGAGACGTTAAGGGAGCATGAACTACTTAGCAAAAACGAAGCATACAAAAAAGCAATTGAATTAATTCGTAAAGTCGGTATAGCTCGTGCTGATGAAATTGTACATTCTTATCCTCACGAACTGAGCGGTGGAATGTTACAACGTATTATGATTGCTGTTGCGCTTAGTTGTAATCCAAAGTTATTAATTGCAGATGAACCGACAACAGCTCTTGATGTTACGATTCAAGCACAAATATTAGACTTATTAAGACAAGTAAAAGAGGAATTTAAAACGTCTATCTTATTAATTACACATGATCTAGGTGTTGTAGCGGAAATGGCCGATTACGTTGTTGTTATGTATGGTGGTAAAGTCATTGAAGAAGCGCCAGTAGTAGAGCTATTTCAAAATCCTAAACATCCATATACGAAAGGGTTGCTAAAATCAAAACCAGTAATGGGGAAACGAACAGATAAACTTTATTCTATTCCAGGGCAAGTTCCGAATTTAGTTGGCTTAGATGAGTTTTGTTACTTTAGCGGTCGTTGTGAGCATTGCATGGAAATATGCAAAAACGAAGTACCAAATCTGAATGTACATGATGAGAATCATAAAGTGGCTTGCTGGCTATATGAGGAGCGTGCGGAATAATGAGTGAACCATTATTAGAAGTGAAAAATTTAA
The DNA here is from genome assembly GCF_000633475.1 of Bacillus sp. H1a. NCBI lineage: Bacteria > Bacillati > Bacillota > Bacilli > Caryophanales > Bacillaceae > Bacillus > Bacillus sp. H1a. Next base: position 59,765 of record NZ_AYMH01000073.1, read on the forward strand.
AGACATATTTTCCGATTAAAGGCGGCGTATTTAGTAGAACGATTGGGCATGTGAAAGCGGTAGATGGAGTAAGCTTTACAATCGATAAAGGAGAAGTGTTTGGCCTCGTAGGGGAATCTGGAAGTGGGAAAACGACGATAGGGAAAACAATTCTCCGTCTCGTCCAAAAAACAGAAGGTGAAGTGAAATTTAAAGGTCAAGATGTTCATAGTTTATCAAAAGAGGAACTAAGAAAGCATCGTCCTAATATGCAACTTGTCTTCCAAGACCCATTTAGTTCATTAAATCCAAGAATGAGAATTGGAGAAGCACTTGGGGAACCGATGTTGGCCCACGGACTAGCAATGAAAGAAAATGTCCGTGAAAAGGTGATAGAGGTACTGGAGTTATGTGGTTTAGCTCCGTATCATATTGACCGATATCCGCACGAATTTTCTGGAGGACAACGTCAACGTATCGTTATTGCAAGGGCAATGGTATTAGATCCAGAATTTATTGTAGCTGATGAACCTGTTGCGGCATTAGATGTATCTATTCAAGCACAAATTATTAATTTGTTTAGTGAATTACAGGAGAAAAAGGGATTATCCTATTTATTCATTTCACATGATTTAAGTGTTGTGGAGCATTTATGTACGAAAATTGGGATTATGTATTTAGGAACGATTGTGGAAACAGCGCCTCGTGATGAATTATTTGCAAATCCACTTCATCCGTATACAAAAGCATTGTTATCAGCTGTACCAATACCAGATCCAACGGTGAAACGAGAGCGAATTATTTTAGAGGGGGATATTCCAAGTCCAGCGAATCCACCTTCAGGTTGCCGTTTTCATACACGCTGCCCATTTGCAACAGAGGTTTGTAAAAAAACTGTACCGGAATTTCGTAATGTTGGTGGAAATCATTTTGTTGCTTGTCATCATGTGTAAAAGAAAAGGACTCTTTCAAAATGTGAAAGAGTCCTTTTTTTATTTATTTGATGAAGTTTGTTTCAATACAAATTGCTCAATTGCGTGAGCAACACCGTTTTCATTATTCGTTAATGTAACAACGTCACATAATTTTTTTACGTCCTCTTCAGCATTACCCATTGCAACTGATAAGCCAGCTACTTGTAACATTGGCACATCATTAAAGTTATCACCGATTGCAACAGTATCTTCAATTGGTATATTGAAATAAGCCGCCATTTCTTGTAGCCCGTTTCCTTTATGACCATGCTTATCCATAATTTCTACATTAGTAGGGGCTGATGCTGTAACTGAAATGTCCGTATCTTCTTGTAAAGTTTGCAATAGCTGCGAACGATGGGCAGCATTAAATGTTAAAATGAAGAATTTAGATATTTCTAATTCTGGATTATTTACGACATCTTCTATTTTTTGGAAGTCGGTAATTAGGTTTGATTTCTTTTGTTTTTCTGTAATTCTTTCAAGATCCTCAAGTGTAACATCTAGTGTATGCTTGTTTTCTTCGAACGCTTGCATCACTTGGTCTTGCCATGTATAAGGAGAATAAACCCCTTTATTTGTGTACAACTTATATGGAAATCCTTCAGATTCTAGTAACTTTGCAAGCTTGTACACTTTATCGTTTTGTAAACAACGCGAGTTAATTACCTTTCCATCCACATAAACAATTGCCCCATTGCTTGCCCCAACTGGAAGAGAGAGTTGATATTCTTCCAATAGTTTTAAAGCATCCTCTTTTGCACGACCAGAACAAATCATTACAATATGACCGGCTTCTTTTGCAGTTTGGATAGCTTGTAAGTTCTCTTTGGAGATTTCAAGATTAGATGATAATAGTGTACCATCCATATCTAGTGCGATTAATTTCAAAATGACCACCTCTTTGTTTTCATTATACATAGTTATGAAAAGGAAACATATATACACGGCCTGAGTAAATTTTCCTATTTATATAGTTAAGAATGATTTTGTAACAAAACTAAGTAGATGTAATGCTATATTTCTATTTGTAACTGTAATGTTACATTAATATTACAAACATGTAAGTGTTGGAAAACGCTATAAATAAAGGTTTTTAGGATGTGTTGATAAAAAACGTAAAAAAAATGTAATAAAAATTACGTAATTATATTGCAACGTAATAATAGTTATGTTACATTAATGTTACAAACGTTACGTAATTAATTTTAATGTAACGTTAACATAAAAACTATGAACTAATCATTTCTTAGAAATTACATATAGATAACTTATAAAAAAGGAGAATGAATAATATGAACAACGAGCAAGTATTAAATGTAACAAAAGGTGACTTCTTAGGATCAGCAAGCGGAGCAGTAGTATTAACAGCATTAATCGTATTTCTATCAAGCGTATTAGTATAATAGAAGTTTTGTAATAAAAATAAGAGAAGGGAGAATGAAAATTATGAACAACGAGCAAGTATTAAACGTAACAAAAGGTGACTTCTTAGGATCAGCAAGCGGAGCGGTAGTATTAACAGCATTAATCGTATTTCTATCAAGCGTATTAGTATAATAAAAGTTTTGTAACAAAAACAAGAGAAGGGAGAATGAGGAATATGAACAAGGAACAAGTATTACAGGTAACAAAAAGGGATGTTTTAGGATCAGCAAGTGGAGCAGCCGTATTGACAGCGTTTATTGTATTCCTTACAAATGTATTAGTATGATGAATATTGATAACAATAAGTTTTTATACACCTTACGTACCATTATTCTAAAAAAATAAAGACTCTAGCATATTAGTAAATAGTTAATATGTTGGGGTCTTTTTTATTTTCCTCCCATATATCCTCTCAAGTATTGATATTATCCCCTTATCCCGCATTAACTGCCTGTAAAAGCCCGATTGGTGTGGGCTAATAATCAGTGGGGGATGAACAAAACCCTGACTGACTAAAGTTTCATTTTATTTTAAAGAGAAAAAAGTCGAATTTTATATGTAAGAAAAAAAGAGGAATTTGACAGAAAAGATAGAAAATTTTAAAAGTCAGAATTCGTTAGCTTGCTAACTAATTTCTATCAATTAATGTTGGAAGCGTTTTCGGTTAGGTTTAAGTATGGACCATTTAATCTATTTACAGGGGGATGAGGAATTTATGAAACAAAAATCTATGGATACGCTAGCTGCACAAATGGAGGATTTTTTTCCGGTACGTGATGTAGATCATATTGAATTTTACGTAGGAAATGCAAAGCAATCGAGCTATTATCTTGCGAGAGCATTTGGATTCAAAATTGTAGCTTATTCGGGATTAGAAACAGGAAACCGTGAAAAGGTATCTTATGTTCTTGTGCAAAAAAATATGCGTTTTGTTGTGTCTGGAGCTTTAAGTAGCGATAATCGCATTGCAGAGTTTGTAAAGACCCACGGTGATGGAGTAAAGGATGTGGCCCTTCTTGTTGATGATGTTGATAAAGCGTACTCTGAAGCGGTAAAACGTGGTGCTGTTGCAATTGCTCCTCCTGAAGAGTTAACAGATGAGGAAGGTACATTGAAAAAAGCAGTTATTGGTACGTATGGTGATACAATTCATACGCTTGTAGAGCGTAAAAATTATAAAGGAACATTTATGCCGGGATTTCAAAAGGTAGAGTTTAATCTTCCATTTGAAGAGTCAGGTTTAATTGCTGTAGATCATGTCGTTGGTAATGTTGAAAAAATGGAAGAATGGGTTAGCTATTACGAGAACGTCATGGGATTTAAACAAATGATTCACTTTGATGATGACGATATTAGCACAGAGTATTCGGCATTAATGTCAAAAGTTATGACGAATGGAAGCCGTATTAAGTTTCCGATTAATGAACCAGCAGACGGAAAAAGAAAATCACAAATTCAAGAATATCTAGAGTTCTATAACGGAGCGGGTGTACAGCATCTTGCTTTATTAACAAGTGACATTGTAAAAACAATTGAAGTGCTTCGTGCAAATGGCGTGGAGTTTTTAGATACGCCAGATACGTATTACGATGAGTTAACAGCACGTGTTGGGAAAATTGATGAAGAAATTGATAAATTAAAAGAATTGAAGATTTTAGTAGACCGTGATGAAGAAGGTTATTTATTACAAATCTTTACGAAACCAATTGTAGATCGTCCAACTTTATTTATTGAAATTATCCAACGTAAAGGTTCTCGTGGATTTGGTGAAGGGAACTTTAAAGCTTTATTCGAATCAATTGAAAGAGAACAAGAGCGTCGCGGGAATTTATAAAATTTATATCCACCAGCAAGAATTCCTTTGTTGGTGGAAATTTCATTTTTCATAGGGAGGAATCATGATGAAATTTGTTACATTTCGTCTCCCTTCGAAAGAAATGCGAGCTGGCTGGCTTGAAGGTGACAAAGTAATCGATATGAATCTTGCTAGTGATGGGAAATTACCTTCCTCTATGTTCGCCTTTTTAGAGAAAGCGGATGAGTATGTAGAAGTAGTGCGTAATATTAAAAATCCAGAAAAGGGTATATATCCTTTAGAGGAAGTACAACTGGCAGCGGTGATTCCTAATCCGAGTAGCATTCGAGATTTTTATGCCTTTGAACAGCATGTAAAAACAGCCCGCGGGAGAAGAGGGTTAGATGTTATACCTGAATGGTATGATATCCCGGTTTTTTATTTTACTAACCACCGTGCTGTTATTGGACCAGATGATTTTGTTACTGGTCCAAAGAAGTCTCAAAAGCTTGATTACGAGTTAGAGATTGCTTGTGTAATTGGAAAAGAAGGACGCAATATTTCTCGTGAGAAAGCGGAGGAATATATTTTTGGTTATTGTATTATGAACGACTGGAGTGCAAGAGACTTACAAGCGACAGAGATGAAAGTGGGGCTCGGTCCAGCGAAAGGGAAAGACTTTGCAACTTCATTAGGAGCGTATCTCGTTACGAAAGAGGAATTAGACGTTTATCGTAACGGTGATCGTTATGATTTAGAGATGACTGCTCATGTAAATGGACAGCTGTTATCAAAGGGGAATTTCCAAGATATTTACTATACATTTGCTGAAATGATTGAACGTGCTTCGGAAGATGTTACGTTATATCCAGGAGATGTTATCGGGTCTGGAACAGTAGGAACAGGCTGTATTTTAGAGCTTGGTACGGAAGAGTGGCTGCAAGATGGTGATGTTGTAGAACTTACGATTACTGGTTTAGGTACATTACGTAATACGGTAAAAAAAGAAATGGAAGCAGGTGATGGGCATGTATTATCGTCACATGGGGGAGCTACCTCATAAACGACATGTACAATTTCGTAAAAAAGATGGATCACTTTATCGTGAGCAGGTAATGGGGACAAAAGGTTTTTCTGGTACGCAGTCTATTTTGTATCATCATTATATGCCAACAGAAGTAGGACATGCAGCATTATCCCATTCTTGTCAGTTACAGTATGAAGAGGATGTTGCTCTTGCTCATCGTCATTTTCGCACGAAAGAAAATAAAAAAACTGGCGATGCAATAAGTGGGAGAAATTTCATACTTGGGAATGAAGACTTGTTAATTGGAGTAGTAAGTCCAACGGAAAAAATGGATTATTTCTACCGTAATGGTGATGGCGATGAAATGTTATTCGTTCATTATGGAACAGGGAAAATTGAGACGATGTTTGGAACGATTCACTATAGAAAAGGTGATTATGTAACGATTCCAATTGGAACAATTTATCGTGTCATTCCAGATGAAGGAGAGACTAAGTTTCTTGTTGTAGAGGCAAATAGCCAAATTACAACACCACATCGCTACCGCAATGAATATGGGCAATTGTTAGAACATAGTCCGTTTTGTGAAAGAGATATTCGTGGTCCGGAGAAATTGGAGACATATGATGAAAAAGGTGAGTTTGTCGTAATGACAAAGTCTAGAGGATATATGCATAAGCATGTTTTAGGGCACCACCCGTTAGATGTTGTTGGATGGGATGGATATTTATATCCGTGGGTCTTTAATGTAGAGGATTTTGAACCAATTACAGGTCGTATTCATCAACCGCCGCCAGTACATCAAACGTTCGAAGGACATAATTTTGTTATTTGCTCTTTCGTACCACGTTTATATGATTATCATCCAGAATCAATTCCGGCACCATATTATCATAGTAATGTGAATAGTGATGAAGTACTTTATTATGTAGAAGGTAACTTTATGAGCCGAAAAGGTGTAGAGGAAGGTTCTATTACGCTTCATCCAAGCGGGATTCCGCATGGGCCACATCCAGGGAAAACAGAAGCGAGTATAGGGAAGAAAGAGACACTTGAACTGGCTGTTATGATAGATACATTCCGTCCGCTTCGTATTGTAAAACAAGCACATGAGACGGAAGATGAAAAGTACATGTATAGCTGGATTGAAGAAGGTTCATATACTGTGAAATAAGTAAAAAGAGGCATGCTCAATAAAGGAGCATGCCTCTTTTTTGGAATCGACATGTATAATAATACCAAAAAAAATTATGAAAAGATATATAGATGTGATCTCGTGTTTTTTTATATTTGTCGAATTTTTCTTTGTAATAGACGATAGTCTTCTATTTAGAAAGAATGACAAAAATAATTAATTGTATATTCTGAAATATTTCCACTTATTTCGACAAAAGTATTGACTGTAAAAAGCGTTATGAGTAAAATGAAAATGCGAATTAAAAATTTTCAGAAAATTTAAAACTTGGAGGAGCATGCTATGAAGCAAATTTTTCAAAAGAAGCCTATTGCAAAGTTAATGCAAGAAAGTAAGCAAAAGACATTAGCAAGAACATTGGGCGCATTGGATTTAACGATGCTTGGCATTGGGGCAATTGTTGGAACTGGTATTTTTGTTCTAACAGGCGTGGTAGCAGCAAAACATTCTGGACCAGCTATTATATTATCATTTGCGATAGCCGCGCTAGCTTGTGCATTTGCTGCATTTTGTTATGCTGAATTTGCTTCTTCAGTTCCTGTCTCGGGCAGTGTGTATACGTATACGTACGCGACGATGGGGGAAGTGTTCGCTTTTTTAATTGGATGGGACTTAATGCTTGAATATTTACTTGCTACATCAGCAGTAGCAAACGGATGGTCCGCTTACTTTCAATCTTTATTAAAGGGATTTGGGATTCATATTCCGACCGTTCTCTCCTCGGCCCCTGGTACAGGAAAGGGTGGAATAATTGATCTACCTGCAGTTCTAATTATTTTAGTTATGACAGTTCTTTTATCTAGAGGCGTTCGTGAAAGTGCACGAGTAAATAACATTATGGTGTTTATTAAAATAGCGGTTGTTCTTATCTTTATCTTTGCTGGTTTTAATTATGTGAAACCTGAAAACTGGACGCCTTTTATGCCATTTGGTTTAGATGGTGTAATGGCCGGAGCTGCTACAGTATTCTTCGCATTCATAGGGTTTGATGCAGTTTCAACAGCTGCAGAAGAAGTCAAACGGCCACAACGTGATTTACCAATCGGCATTATCGCATCGTTATTAATTTGTACGGTTCTTTATATCGTTGTTTCACTTATTTTGACAGGGATTGTTCCATACGGACAGCTAAATATATCAGATCCAGTTGCCTTTGCACTTCAATTTATTGGACAAGATAGTTTAGCGGGAGTAATTTCAGTAGGAGCAATCACAGGAATTACAACTGTAATGCTAGTTATGATGTATGGGCAAGTTCGTGTTTCCTATGCGATGAGCCGAGATGGGCTGTTGCCAAAGCGCCTTGCTAAAGTTCATCCGAAATTTAAAACACCATTTTTAAATACATGGACAACTGGAATTATTGCAGCACTTATTTCAGGATTAATAGATTTAAATGTTTTAGCACACCTTGTAAATATGGGAACATTGTCAGCCTTTGCACTTGTAGCAGTTGCAGTTATTGTCATGAGAAGAACTCACCCTGATTTACCAAGGGCATTTAAGGCGCCGCTCGTACCATTTTTACCAGCGTTAACGGTAATTTTTTGTTTATACTTAATGCTTCAGTTATCCGGAACAGCATGGATTAGTTTTGGAGTATGGATGGTTATTGGTATAGCAGTTTACTTTTTATATAGCCGAAAGCATAGCGCTTTAAATAATGATAATAAAGAAGAAGATGTAGCAAATTTATAAGTGGAAAAATCCATTCTAATTCTATTAGAATGGTTTTTTATTTTGAAAATTTACATTTTTCTGAATGTGTTATAAGATAATTGTTGGCAAACTAAAGGGGTGGAAATATGAAAAGCACATGGCGTGAGCTAAGGGAGATGGATCGTAACGTATGGATTCGATTTATCGGTGAGACATTGAATGGAATTGCGATGATGATGTTGATGCCGTTTTTTGCATTATATTTAAAAGATAAGGTAGATTCTTTACTGCAAGTTGGTGTTATTATGGCGCTTTCTCCAATTGCCGCAAGCTTTGGCTCGCTTATAGGAGGAAGAATTGCTGATATATATGGAAGAAAGCCGATTATGATATTTTCGATGGCAAGTAATGCATTATTAATGCTCGGTTTTTTATTTATAGAAGGATTTATCCCGTACGCCATTTTATCTATTTTTTTAGGGTTAAGTAATTCTCTATTTCATCCAGCGGCATCAGCAATGGTTGCGGATGTAACTGCGCCAGAAAAAAGAACAGAAGCATATGGTTTATTACGAATGGGACACAATATTGGAGCTGCAATTGGGCCGATAATGGGAGCATTGGTAGTTGTTTTATCGAAGAATCTCGTGTTTATTATTGCTTCGTCTGCTATGCTGTTTTATGCACTACTTATGTTAGTACTTATTAAAGAAACAATGCCGAAAATTACGGAAGTAACGGAAAGAAATAAAGAGAAGGAATCCGGAGCAGTTTGGAAAATTTTAATGAGAGATAAGGCGTTAATGATTTATTTGTTAGCGGGCATTATTATTTCTATGGGTTTTTCTCAAACAGAAGGTATGTTACCGCTTCACTTTGATAACGAAATGAAGAATATTTTTGGAGCTAACAATCCATACCCATATTTAATGGCATTAAATGGTCTATTAGTTGTTTTGTTTCAATTTCAAATTTCAAAATGGGCGACAGATAAACCTGTTGGAAAGACAATGTTGTACGGAGCGTGTTTGTTCGGAATTGGTTTATTTTTTATAGGATGGTTACCGAAGTGGTTTGGAGGATTAGATACCAATGCTACGATGATTTTAATAACGTTACTGCTTGTTTACGCAATATATACGTTAGGTGAGATGATTATGTCCCCCGTACAAATGACGTTTGTAGCAAATTTAGCTCCAGAACATTTACGAGGGACTTATATGGGAGCGGCAAGTTTACAGTGGATTACAGGAAATGCATTTGGCCCACTTCTTGGTGGTTTTCTATTGGATCGTTTGCTTGGGCATTTCTTATTTACAATTTTAGGTGTAGGGTGTGTAGTTGCAGGTTTTGTATACGTTTCTTTAGACCGTCTTGTTGAGCAGAGGCAAAAAGATACGTTTACAAAACAGTCTTCTTGATGAAGTGAAACTTTAATCAGTATTTTTTCATCCTCCACAAATGGTGGGATAATATAGATGACATACACAAAAAAGTGGATTTCTACATATTTTAGGTACATAACTAGATCAGATTGCATTCTTACTTTAAAGTTTAATTTTGTTTAGTCATGTAGAAAATTAGGTAGGAAAAGTGTAGAAAACTAATAAGTGGTGTCTTTTAATTATTTGTGGAAGTTACATTTTATTTCAAATAGGAACTACCTATTTTTATAAAAAGTGCTAAAATAGAAAAATGAAAACAATTGGTTAGGGTGATTTCATTGACAAAAATCAAATTAGGTTTACTATATGGTGGAAAATCAGCTGAGCATCAAGTTTCGTTACAAACGGCTCTTGCTGCTATTAAAGCATTAAATCAAGATAAATTCGAGATTCATCCAATTTATATTACAGAGCAAGGTCAGTGGATGCGCGGTGAGCGTATTGAAGGTGAAGTAACGATGGTTGAAGCATTACAAATGAGTGGAGAAGAAAATGCAATTTCTCCTGTATCATTAAGTGCAGAAATTATCCCAACTGCAAATTCTAAGCAAGAAGATGCAATTGATGTTATTTTCCCATTATTACATGGACCAAATGGTGAAGATGGAACAGTACAAGGATTATTAGAATTAATGAACATTCCATATGTAGGTAACGGTGTATTAGCATCAGCTGCTGGTATGGATAAAGTTGTTATGAAAAATATCTTTGCAGAAGCTGGATTGAAACAAGCGAAATATGCATCTTTCATTCGTAGTGCATGGGAAAAAGATCGTGAAACAGCGTATGAAAAAGTAGAAGAAGTGTTAGGCTATCCTTGCTTCGTAAAACCAGCAAACCTTGGTTCAAGTGTTGGTATTAATAAGTGTAAAGATCGTGAAGAGCTTGAGAATGCATTCGAAGAGGCGTTCCAATTTGACCGTAAAATTATTGTTGAAGAAAATATTGTAGGTCGTGAAGTAGAAGTCGGTGTATTAGGTAATGATGAGCCGAACTGTTCAGTTGTAGGCGAAATTGTACCGAAAAAAGATTTTTATGATTACAAATCGAAATACATCGATGGTGATACAGCGTTAATTATTCCAGCTGAAATGACAGAAGAAGAGTCTAATGTAATTAAGCGAGATGCAATTATTGCATTCCAATCATTAGATGGTTCTGGCTTAACACGAGCTGATTTCTTCTTAACGAAAGATGGAGAAGTGTATATTAACGAAGTAAACACAATGCCAGGATTCACGCCGTTTAGTATGTTCCCTCTATTATGGCAACATACTGGATTACCGTATCCAGAATTAATTGAAGAGCTAATTCGCTTAGCGATTGAGCGTCACGAAGAAAAACAAAAAATTAAATATACAATCTAACAAAAAAGGAGGAAGCACTATTCGAGGGAATAGTGCTTCCTCTATGTAAGGAGTGTTTTCATGATAAATCGAACGTTAAAACAAGTAGAACAGATGGTAAATGGTACGGGATTAGCAGAGCAGTATGAGGGAATTACTATACAAGGAGTGTCTATTGATACGAGAAAAATTGGAAAAGGAAATTTATATGTTCCGATTCAAGGCGAACGTTTCGATGGACATGCTTTTGTAGATAAAGCTGTTGAAAATGGGGCTATTGCCACATTATGGATGAAGGATGTAGCGAATCCACCTGCAAATCTTCCTGTTATTTTTGTAGAAGATACGCTATCGGCCTTACAAATGTTAGCAAAAAACTATCGTGATCAATTGGATGTAAAAGTTGTTGGTGTAACGGGTAGTAATGGTAAAACATCTACGAAAGATATTGTAACAAGTATTCTTGCGACTAAATTTAAAGTTCAAAAAACAGAAGGTAATTTCAACAATCATATCGGTTTACCTCTTACTATTTTAAACCTAGAAGAAAATACAGAAGTAGCTGTATTGGAAATGGGTATGTCAAGCCAGGGTGAAATTGAATTTCTATCTAAGTTAGCCCGTCCTGATGCGGCTATTATCACGAACATTGGTGAGGCACACTTAATGGATTTAGGCTCTCGTGAGGCGATTGCTGAAGCGAAGTTAGAAATTGTTACAGGTTTACAAGAAGGTGGCGTGTTCGTATATAATGGAGATGAGCCGCTATTAACGAATCGTGTTCCAGAAATGAATTTAGCAGCTGAAACAGTTACATTTGGTGATGCGAGAGCAAATGATTATTATCCAACTACTGTAACATTACAGGCAACTGGAACACACTTTAAGATGAACAGGGATGAAACTTTGGCATTCTATCTGCCGGTACTAGGAAAGCATAATGTATATAATACACTTGCTTCAATGGCAATTGCCAAACATTTTGGTGTAACGTGGGAAGAAATGAAAAAAGGTTTAGTAACGCTTCAAATGACAGGCATGCGTATGGAAATTGTAAAAACAGATAGTGGTTTAACAATTATCAATGATGCTTATAATGCAAGTCCAACGGCTATGGAAGCTGCGTTCCACCTAATGAATGGTTTAGATGGATTTGCAAAAAAAATTGTTGTGCTTGGTGATATGTTAGAACTTGGAAATCAAGAAGTGCAATTTCATTATGAAGTAGGTAAATTAATTGATCCAGCAAAAATCTCATATGTATTCACATATGGTAAATTAGGGGCTCAAATTGCTGAAGGAGCAAAAATTAATTTCCCTAAAGAACGTGTTAAAGCGTATGATGATAAAGAAGAACTTGTAAAAGACTTACAAACAGTAGTTGATGCGAAAGATGTTGTGTTAGTAAAAGCGTCTCGCGGTATGAAATTAGAAGAAGTTATAGCGATGTTGAAATAATTGGTGTATATAAATAGGGATGATAGCCACGAAAATAGTGGAAACTTATAATAAGCGCTTACAGCAAATGATAAAAAAATAAAAGTAAAGAAAAAAGCTCTGAATATGAAATAAGGTAACAGTTGGGGTTTGCTTTTTACACATACAAAACTTATAATTGATAAAGTGTAATAACGTTTAGAAGTATTTTCGTGAAGAATATACGCCCGGTTATATACGTGAGCATTCAGGAAAAGGGCTTTTCCGCAAGTTCGGAAAACGCCTTTTTTTAAATGATAAGTATAGGATAGAAAAGGAGAAGTAACATTGACAACATTTCGAGAATTAGGATTAAGTGAGTCTTTACTGCAATCTGTTGAAAGTATGGGCTTTGAAGAGGCTACGCCGATTCAAGCTGAAACAATTCCACATGCATTGCAAGGTAAGGATATTATTGGGCAAGCGCAAACAGGTACAGGGAAAACAGCAGCATTCGGATTACCACTATTAGATAAAGTGGATACAAATAAAGAAGCAGTTCAAGGTATTGTTATCGCGCCAACGCGTGAATTAGCAATTCAAGTTGGAGAAGAGCTATACAAAATTGGTAAACATAAACGTGTTCGTATTCTACCAATTTATGGTGGTCAAGATATTAACCGCCAAATTCGTGCTCTAAAAAAACACCCACACATTATTGTTGGTACGCCGGGTCGTATTTTAGATCATATTAACCGTAAAACACTTCGCTTACAAAACGTAGAGACGGTTGTTCTTGACGAAGCGGATGAAATGTTAAACATGGGCTTCATTGAAGATATTGAAGCGATTTTAACAGATGTGCCAGAAACACATCAAACATTATTATTCTCAGCGACAATGCCAGATCCAATCCGTCGTATTGCTGAGCGTTTCATGACTGAGCCTCAACACATTAAAGTAAAAGCAAAAGAAGTAACAATGCCAAACATTCAGCAGTTCTATTTAGAAGTGCAAGAAAAGAAAAAGTTTGACGTGTTAACACGCTTGCTAGATATTCAATCTCCAGAGCTTGCAATCGTATTCGGTCGTACAAAGCGTCGTGTTGATGAATTATCAGAAGCATTAAACTTACGTGGTTATGCAGCAGAAGGTATTCATGGTGACTTAACACAAGCGAAGCGTATGTCTGTATTACGTAAATTTAAAGAAGGTGCTATTGAAGTTCTTGTTGCAACAGACGTTGCTGCACGTGGTCTTGATATTTCAGGCGTAACACACGTATACAACTTCGATATCCCACAAGATCCAGAATCATACGTTCACCGTATCGGTCGTACTGGCCGTGCAGGTAAAAAAGGTATTGCAATGTTATTTGTAACACCACGTGAATCAGGACAATTAAAAAATATCGAGCGTACAACAAAACGTAAGGTTGATCGCATGGAAGCACCGACACTTGACGAGGCTCTAGAAGGTCAACAACGTTTAATCGCAGAAAAGCTTCAAAGCACAATCCAAAATGAAAACTTATCATACTACAAGCGTATTGCAGAAGAAATGTTAGAAGAGAATGACTCTGTAACAGTAGTAGCTGCTGCTTTAAAAATGATGACAAAAGAGCCGGATACAACTCCAATCGCTTTAACATCAGAACCACCAGTTGTTTCAAGAGGTGGCGGTTCTAAAAAACGCGGTGGTAACGGAGGCGGATACCGTGATGGTAACCGTAATCGTAGTCGTGATGGACGCGGTGGCGGCGATGGTCGTAACCGTGACCGTAACCGTGATGGCCGTAATCGTGACGGTAACCGTGATCGTAATCGTGATGGTGGTAGCCGTGATGGTAACCGTGGTCGTAGAGGTGAAGGTCAAGGTCGCCCAGGATCTTCAAACGGACGCGGCGAAAGAAAACATCATAGCCGTCCACAAGCTTAATAAAAAAAAGAGAATGCCCTTTGTGGGCATTCTCTTTTTTTATTTCTGTAATTGTGCATACTACATAATAACTTGTATAGAAAAGAGGTGCTATATGCTTGTAAGGCTTGGGTATGTTGCGATGAGCGTACATTTGAAGAATGCATCTCCATCTCAAACGATGACATATGCACAGTTTCAGCGAATTGATGATCGAGAGGCTGCGATTCGTAAACTCGAGAGAATTGCTAATTCGAATTTGGAAAATTGCTTACGGTTATTAAAGCATAATAAAGGGCATGATATATCTTTCTTTCGGCTTAGTTCCAAGCTTATTCCTTTAGCGAATCATGAGGAGTTGTTAGAGTGGAACTATATTCGCCCGTTAAAAGAAAATTTAAAAGTGTTAGGTGAGTACGCTATTCGTATGAATATGCGAGTTGATTTTCATCCGGATCACTTTGTGGTATTGAATTCACCTGAGGAGAGTATTTTTAAACAATCCGTGAAGACATTGCAGATGCACAAAAAATTGTTAAAGGGTATGGGAATTGAACATAAGCAACGATGCGTATTACATGTGGGAGGAGGTTATAACGATAAGGAGCTCGCATTAGAACGCTTTATAGAAAATTGGTCAAGTGTTCCAAGAGGTATTCAAGAGATGATTATATTAGAAAATGATGACACGACCTTTTCTTTAGAAGAAACATTGTATTTAGGTGAGAAATTAGACATTCCCGTCGTGTTTGATTTGCATCATCACATGATGAATAATGATCGAGAAGATTGGCATGAAGATTGGGCACGTGTTGTCCATACGTGGGAATCGTCTTTGTTACCAGTTAAAATGCACATCTCTAGTCCTAGAGATGGAAAAGACCCGAGAGCGCATGCGGATTTTATTGATGTAGATATCTTCTTATCTTTTTTGAAAAAGATAAAGGGGAGTGTTCCGCAAATTGATTGTATGATTGAGGCGAAGAAGAAGGATGAGTCTTTATTTCAACTAATGAGAGATTTAAGTAAACAAACAGATGTGGAAATTGTCGATGGTGCGAGCTTCTATATTAAATAAGCTCTGCACCATCGAATTTTTTTGTTAAAAGAGGTGTGCAAATGCCGCCAATTATCAATCCTGTTAAATGGCTTATAGGATTGGCAGAGGGATTAAAGAAAGTAAATAGTAGTAATATAAGTATCATTATTGAAAAAATAGCAATGTCTCTTGGTTTTGAAGAACGATATCGACTATACAATAAAAATAATTGGGCACCTAGTAATCCGAAAATACCGCCAGATGATCCGGCGTGAATATATTCAAGGGGCATAATAATATAAGAAGAAATATTTCCGAGAATGCCAGAAAGGAAAAAAATAATAATGAAAGGAAAGTGCCCTAGTTGTTTTTCAATAGAAGAACCAAGCACAAATAAACAAATACTATTAGAAAGAAAATGTTGTAAATCTACGTGTACAAGTAGGGAAGTTATGACACGCCACCATTCTCCTTTAGCGATATATTCATTAGAGGCTGCCATGGGAAAGAGAGAAAAGTCGCCTAACATAATCATGACTAATTGTATAAGAAGTAAAGAGATGATGATCGGTTGTAAGGAAATGCGAGTGGATGGTATTGGCATGTTGTTAGTATCACTCCTTTTGCATCAGAAAGATTCTCTGTTATTCTTACAATATGAATGAAGAAAGCTAAATAGAAGAAGGGGATTTTGAAATGATTGTAGGGATTGGAATCGATATTATTGAGTTAAATCGAATTGAAAAAATGCTAGATGGAAAGCTTAAATTTATGGAACGTATTTTAACTGAAAGAGAACGTGGTGTTGCCGAGGGGCTGAAAGGAAGTCGTCGTACAGAATTCGTAGCTGGAAGATTTGCAGCAAAAGAGGCGTATTCTAAAGCAGTAGGGACCGGTATCGGGAAAGAAGTGAGTTTTTTAGATATTGAAGTAAGGAATGATGATAGAGGTAAGCCGATTATCATTACAAATACAGAGCATATTGTTCATTTATCAATTAGTCATAGTAAAGAATTTGCCGTTGCTCAAGTTGTTTTGGAAAGCTCGTCACGCTAGTCTGCATATTTTATATCTTTGTCTCATATATTTGAGGTAGCGATAAGGAAGGCATATCTTCCATTCATTTATAGGGGCAAAGGGGCTGAAGTGATGAAAAGGCGTCTGTTTTTAGTTCTTATCGGTTTATTGACCGTTTTTGTGTTGGCGGGTTGTATGGAAAAGAAACAGGAAGATGTTGTGAGAGATTTAGAATCGAAAGTTAAAAGCATGAAGAGTTATCAAGCTGAAGCGAAATTATCTATTAAAACAGGAAATGAGCCTCAGGAGTACAACGTAGAAATTTGGCATAAAGAACCTTCATATTATCGTGTGAATTTGCAGAATGCGAAAAAGGATCAGAGTCAAATTATTTTAAGAAATGATGAAGGTGTATTTGTATTAACACCGGCGCTTAATAAGAGTTTCCGTTTTCAAAGCGATTGGCCGCAAAATAGTAGCCAGGCTTATTTATATGAATCACTTGTAAGGGATATTTTGCAAGACAAGAAAAATCTCTCTTTCGAGAAAACAGATAAGTATTATGTATTTAAAACAAAAACGAATTATCAACATCAAAATATGTTGCCGAAACAAGAAATTAAGCTGAATAAAAGTGATTTAACACCAGTTTCTGTGAAACTGATGGATAATGATCAAAATGTCCTTGTAAAAGTAGATTTCACTAAAGTAAAGTTCGATGCAAAGTTTGATAAAGGTGCATTTGATACGAAACAAAACATGTCTAGAGCACAAGTGGATGTTCAGACGGCAGCGAAAGAAGACAAACCGTTTGCTATTTTGTATCCAAGTGATACGCCGCAAGGTATGACTTTGAAAGACGAAAAGGAGTTGAAGACAGACAGTGGCAAGCGTGCGATACTCACATACACTGGAAGTAAGAAATCCTTTACTTTAATACAAGAAAAGGCGAAAGTTGCAGAGGCTTCGTCAGCGGTAAGTGCAAGTGGTGAGTTAGTTGATCTCGGTTTCACGATTGGTGCATTGACGAAAGACTCTTTAACGTGGTCGCATAACGGAGTAGAGTATATGCTCGTGTCTAAAGGTTTAGAGCCGAGTGAGTTGTTAATGGTCGCTCGTTCAGTTACAGCGAAGCAAGTAAAGTAAACTTCTTAGACGTGGTGGTATATGTGCACCACGTCTTTTCTTAGTTTGAAGGGTAGATTTCATAAAAGAAGCATATAAAAGAATAAGCTTCGCATATCGTTTATAAGGAAGTGTATTTATGGAAGAAGCACCATTTTACCGTGACACTTGGGTGGAAGTGGATTTAGACGCGATCTATAACAATATTACGCATATTAAAGAGTCCATTCCAAGTGATGTAGAGATTTTTGCTGTAGTTAAAGCGAATGCATATGGGCACGATTATGTACCGGTGGCTAAAACTGCATTAGAAGCAGGAGCAACAAGATTAGCAGTTGCTTTTTTAGATGAAGCTTTAGTACTTCGAAGGGCTGGTATTACTGCGCCGATTTTAGTATTGGGTCCGTCCCCGCCCCGTGATGTAAATGTTGCTGCTGAAAATGATGTAGCATTAACCGTTTTTCAAAAAGAATGGGTGGACGAAGCGATAAAACTCTGGGATGGTTCGTCTATAATGAAATTCCATATTAATTTTGATAGTGGTATGGGGAGAATTGGAATACGCGAACGTAAAGAATTAAAAGGATTCTTAAAGAGTTTAGAAGGTGCACCATTTTTAGAACTTGAAGGGGTGTATACACATTTTGCGACAGCAGATGAGGTTGAAACTTCTTACTTTGATAAGCAATACAACACGTTTTTGCGGCAGTTAAGTTGGTTGAAAGAATTTGGAGTGAACCCTAAATTTGTCCATACAGCCAATAGTGCTGCAACGTTAAGGTTTCAAGGGATTACATTTAATGCAGTACGAATTGGTATTGCGATGTATGGATTAACGCCGTCTGTAGAAATACGGCCGTTTTTACCGTTTAAATTGGAGCCAGCGTTGTCGCTTCATACGAAGGTTGCTCATATTAAGCAAGTGATTAAAGGGGATGGGATTAGTTATAATGTCACTTACCGAACGAGAACTGAAGAATGGATTGCAACAGTTGCGATTGGATATGCAGATGGTTGGCTTAGAAGATTGCAAGGATTTAAAGTGCTTGTAAATGGAGAGAGGGTACCGATTGTAGGGCGAGTAACGATGGATCAATTCATGATACTTCTTCCTTGTGAAGTGCCACTTGGTACGAAAGTTACACTCATTGGGAGACAAGGTGATGAGTATATTAGCGCTACTGAGGTTGCTGAATATTCCGGAACTATTAATTATGAAATTATCGCAACGATAAGCTTCCGTGTGCCGAGAATATTTATACGACACGGTAAAGTTGTAGAAGTAATAAATTATTTAAACAATATATAGAAGGTATTATTATTCGCTTCTTGTCATTTGAGGGGACTTTTCCCTGGTGGAGAATAAGCTCTTTTCTCGATGAGAAGCATCTTTTTATAATCGTTTTTAACATAAGTTACAATTACATGTTGCGGGAAAAATTCCGTTATTTCTTGTTTGAAAGAGACAAAAAGTAAAAGAAGATGAATGTTTTGTTTATGAATTGGAAAACATAAGCATGGAATAAGGAAGTCTTTGCAACGGGCTCCATACAGTGGTATTATTACAATAGGTGTCATATATATATTTGGGTGTGTAGTTGACGGTGGAGGTGTATTTTTGTGTCCGAATCAAGTGTAACTACTGAAATCGTGGTTCGGTTGCCAAAGCAAATGGTAACGGAATTGGACGGAATTGGAAAACAAGAGAATAAGAATCGCCATGAACTAATTTGCCAGGCAACACAACTGTTATTGCGTCAACATAAGACGAAGAAACGCTACCAACATGAATCAATGCGACGTGGGTACATTGAAATGGGAAAAATTAATCTTGGTATTGCATCTGAAGCTTTCTTAGCAGAGTATGAAGCAGCTCATACAGTAGAACGCTTAGTTAGCGGGGGGTAATATTTTGATTGTAAAACGCGGCGACGTGTATTTTGCAGACCTTTCCCCAGTTGTTGGTTCTGAGCAAGGAGGCGTTCGTCCGGTTCTTGTCATTCAAAATGACATCGGAAATCGTTTTAGTCCGACTGTGATTGTAGCGGCTATTACTGCACAGATTCAAAAAGCGAAATTACCCACTCATGTGGAAATTGATGCGAAAAAGTACGGTTTTGAGAGAGATTCTGTTATTTTACTTGAGCAGATTCGAACAATCGATAAGCAACGCTTAACGGACAAAATCACTCATTTGGATGAAGTGATGATGAGTCGTGTAGATGAAGCGTTACAAATTAGTTTAGGACTAATAGATTTTTAAATCGGCAGTTTAAGTTGCTCTCTTTAAAGGGCAACTTTTTTTTATTATAGAGGAGGTTACGGTTGGATATGGAAATGGTAGATAATCGACAAGCGTTAATGAAAATGTTAGTGAAAGAATTAGGCTTTACCGAAAAGCAAGTTCGTCATGTAATTCAATTAACAGAAGAAGGTAACACAGTTCCATTTATTGCTCGTTACCGAAAAGAATGGACAGGCTCTTTAGATGAGGTGCAAATTCGTGCAATCTTAGAAAGATGGCAATATATGATGCAACTTGAAGATAGGAAAGAAGAGGTTCTTCGTCTTATTGGTGAAAAGGGCAAACTAACCGAAGAGTTGCGTCGTCATATTGTTGCTGCAACCAAACTACAGGAAGTAGAAGATTTATATCGTCCGTACAAAGAAAAAAGAAGAACGAAAGCGACAATCGCTAAAGAAAAGGGATTGGAACCGTTAGCTGAGTGGCTATTATTATATAAAAAAGAAAATCCAACAGAGAAGGCCATGGAATTTGTTAGTGTGGAAAAAGAAGTAGCATCTGCAGAAGATGCGTTGCAAGGTGCACAAGATATTATTGCGGAACTTGTTTCGGATAATGCGGCATATCGTAGCTGGATTCGTAATACTACTTTCCGAAAAGGGATTATGTCTTCATCTGTAAAAGATAAAGAAAAAGATGAAAAGAATATATACGAAATGTATTATGGCTATGAAGAACCGTTGCAAAAAGTAGTGCCACATCGTGTACTAGCAATGAACCGTGGTGAAAAGGAAGATGTATTAAGAGTTTCTATTATCACGCCAATTGAAGAAATTCTTCAGTTTTTACATAAAAAAATGATTCTTGATGAAGCTTCTAAAAGTGCGCATTATGTACAATTAGCGATGGAAGATGGATATAAGCGATTAATTCAACCTTCAATAGAAAGAGAAATTCGTAAAGAGTTAATGGAAACAGCCGAAGAACAAGCGATTCATATTTTCTCTGAGAATTTACGTAATTTATTATTACAACCTCCGATGAAAGGGAAAGTTGTGTTAGCGGTAGACCCAGCATATAGAACTGGTTGTAAATTAGCAGTAGTAGATGATACAGGAAAAGTTCTTCACATAGATGTTATTTATCCGCATCCCCCTGTTCGTAAATATGAGGATGCAAAAACGAAAATCCTTTCAATTATAGATAAATATGAAGTTGAAATGATAGCGATTGGAAATGGTACAGCTTCGAGGGAAACGGAAGAATTTATAGTAGATGTATTACAAAATGTAGAACGAGATGTATTTTATATTATTGTAAATGAAGCGGGTGCTAGTGTGTACTCCGCATCGGATGTAGCTCGCGAGGAGTTTCCGAATTTACAGGTTGAAGAAAGAAGTGCTGTTTCAATTGGGAGACGTCTACAGGATCCACTTGCAGAGCTTGTGAAAATTGACCCTAAATCTGTTGGGGTTGGACAATATCAACATGATGTATCTCAAAAGAGATTAAATGAATCATTAACATTTGTGGTAGAGACAGCAGTTAACCGAGTTGGTGTTAATGTAAATACAGCTTCAGTTGCGTTGCTGCAATATGTTTCGGGGTTATCGAAAACAGTTGCGAAAAATATTGTAGCTAAGCGTGAGGAAGATGGAAAATTCACGAAGCGAACTGAGTTAAAGAAAATCCCACGTTTAGGTGCAAAAACATATGAACAATGTATCGGATTCTTACGTATATTAGAAGGAGCGAATCCGTTAGATCGCACAGGGATTCATCCAGAACAATATAAAAATGTTGAATTGCTATTAAAGAGCTTAGGGTTATCGAAGAGTGATGTGGGGAAACCAAACTTGCAAAAGAGTTTAGAAGGAGTAGATATTTCTAAATTATCTCAAGAGACGGAGATTGGTGAGCCGACATTATTTGATATTATGGATGCTTTAATTAGCCCAGAACGAGATTTGAGGGATGAGTTGCCAAAGCCACTTTTGAAAAAGGGGATTTTAAAATTAGAAGATTTAAAGCGTGGTATGGAATTAGAGGGAACGATTCGCAATGTTGTTGATTTCGGTGCCTTTGTTGATATTGGTGTGAAGCAAGATGGTTTAGTACATATTTCTAAACTAAGCAAACAATTTGTAAAGCATCCATTAGATATCGTATCCGTGGGGCAAATTGTAAAGGTATGGGTAGATGATATTGATACAAAAAAAGGTCGTGTTGCATTATCAATGTTACCGATTGAATAGTAAGAAAAGAGAGCAGATGAAACTGCTCTTTTTTTATGAACTGGAAAGTTTAATTGATTATGAGCTTTGATGTATTTTGCTATAATAAAACCAGCATTCATTTAGCAATTTGATTTGATACCGGTTTTTCTCAAAATATGCACGTTGCATTTGCTTTTTTAGCCACGTGGGCATAGGAATCCCTCCTTGTTTAATCCTGCTCTCAAAAAAGTAGTTCCTTTTAGTTAAGGTAACTTTGATGAGAGGTTGGTGAGTGGATTTCTATCAATGCTGCATTTTTAGAAATCACGCTTCTTGAATGAGGATGGGTATATGTACTATTTACTATATGTATAAGAAGGGAGAAAAGTGTAAAATTATTTTTTAGTTTAGGAGGAATGAGAATGGATGAGCGAGAAATTCAACGGTTAGTTGAAGAAGTGTCGTTACAATACTTTGGGACGTCCTTCTTACATGAAGCGATGTTTAATAATAGATTGCGTACAACCGGTGGACGCTATCTATTGAAGAGTCATAATATAGAACTGAATTATCGATATTATGAAATGTATGGTAAAGAAGAGTTAGTAGGGATTATTAAGCATGAACTTTGCCATTATCATTTGCATATCAAAGGAAGGGGATATAAGCACCGAGATAGAGATTTTCGTGAGTTGCTAAAGAAGGTAGGTGCACCGCGTTTTTGTAAACGAATGATTAATGGAGGGAAGGAAACAAAAGTTTATACGTATGAATGTATGGAGTGTTCACTTCGATATGTAAGAAGACGTCAAATAAATACAAAAAGATATGTCTGTGGAAAGTGTAAAGGGAAACTAAAAGCGATAACGAAAACATCTTGACAGTAAAAACGCAATCCAGTATATTATAAACATGTCACGTTTGCGCAAGATGGTGTGAAAAAACTTCTTGACTTACGATGAGAAATTTTATAAGATACAAATTGTCTTTATTATTCCGCAGTAGCTCAGTGGTAGAGCTATCGGCTGTTAACCGATCGGTCGTAGGTTCGAGTCCTACCTGCGGAGCCATACAGAGAAGTACCCAAGTGGCTCAAGGGGCTCCCCTGCTAAGGGAGTAGATCGCTAACGCGGTGCGAGGGTTCGAATCCCTTCTTCTCTGCCATACATATTGGCCCGTTGGTCAAGTGGTTAAGACACCGCCCTTTCACGGCGGTAACACGGGTTCGAATCCCGTACGGGTCACCACTTCGGAGGATTAGCTCAGCTGGGAGAGCACCTGCCTTACAAGCAGGGGGTCGGCGGTTCGATCCCGTCATCCTCCACCATATAAATTATATGAATAATATTGTCGCGGGGTGGAGCAGTACGGTAGCTCGTCGGGCTCATAACCCGAAGGTCGCAGGTTCAAATCCTGTCCCCGCAACCAAATGGTCCCGTGGTGTAGTGGTTAACATGCCTGCCTGTCACGCAGGAGATCGCCGGTTCGACCCCGGTCGGGACCGCCATTTTAACTTCTGCTATATAGCAGTTGTTTTTTATTGGTCATTATGGTACAATAACATTTGTCTTTGAAAAGAAGATAACTATTTCGATGGGCTATAGCCAAGCGGTAAGGCAACGGACTTTGACTCCGTCATGCGCTGGTTCGAATCCAGCTAGCCCAGCCATTTACGAGCCATTAGCTCAGTTGGTAGAGCATCTGACTTTTAATCAGAGGGTCGAAGGTTCGAATCCTTCATGGCTCACTCTTTGTTTTTTCCGCGCGGTCGTGGCGGAACGGCAGACGCGCTAGGTTGAGGGCCTAGTGGGGGAAACCCCGTGGAGGTTCAAGTCCTCTCGGCCGCATCAAAAAAATCTTTAAAAAAATACTTGCATTTGAAAATGTAGTATGATAAGATAATTAAGTCGCCAAGATACAACGACGAAAAAACTTCATGAATAAGCGCCCGTAGCTCAATTGGATAGAGCGTTTGACTACGGATCAAGAGGTTAGGGGTTCGACTCCTCTCGGGCGCGCCATAACGGGAAGTGGCTCAGCTTGGTAGAGCACCTGGTTTGGGACCAGGGGGTCGCAGGTTCAAATCCTGTCTTCCCGACCACGCGGGTGTAGTTTAGTGGTAAAACAAGAGCCTTCCAAGCTCTGGTCGAGAGTTCGATTCTCTTCACCCGCTTTTAGTTCTTTGAAAACTGAACG
>NZ_AYMH01000074.1:0-2582 GCF_000633475.1 Bacillus sp. H1a
AGTTTTCAAAGAACTACTTTGCCGCTCGTTTGCGACTTCTTTATGTTAACATTTTCATGTTTCAATGTCAACTAAGTTTTTTTATTTCGTTTGTCGCTTTCTGCGTTGTTGCTATCGGCGACTTGTTTTATAATACACCTCTATATAATAATAGTCAATATTTCTTTTTCACTTTTTACAAAAAAATAAACATACGCTCATACCTCGTCTTTATTTTACATGCATATAATCAAGATAAAGTGAAACTTTAATCAGCGGAGAGGTTTAACCCTCACCAATCGAGCTTTTACGAGCAGTTAATCTTCCACCTAACTTCTTTGCTTCAGCCGAAGTTAGAGACAGGGGACTTACTGCCCGTTAATGCGGGATAATTGAAGGGAGTGTAGAAATTGTTTGATCCTTCCTTATTACACATCATTAGTACTAATTCAAGAAACCCACACTATCATAGAAACTTTCCTCTCATTCTATTTTGGAGTCAAAAAAGTGGTTGCACCTCCCTTGCTAAGTAGTTTTTTTACCAGATTGATTTATTACAAACAGCTTTAAACTATCACCCCTTTATTCGTAATTACGAATATGAAATATACAAAGGTACACCAGCCTATAATATACGGCTGAGTGTAGCATTACGAGATAAACAAAAGGAAACTTTTAAACTTGTCCGTAATCCATTTAGAAGAGCGGTCAGTTCTTTCGTGTCCTTAATCGCACCCCCCTATGTAGAAAATACAGAATAGGAACCCATTCGAAAGTTTTTATATCAAAATGAAAATTCTCCTAAAGGAATCATTTTTATACTACCTATTCACTAAAGATACTCATGCAAATGATATTAACGCTCACTTTACACAACAATATATAGCAGGTGAAGAAGAGTATGTAGCCAATTATATATACTTAGAAAATTTCAATCAGGAAATGAAAGAATTAGAAAAATGTTTCGAATTAAAACCTGCACCAATAAATGAGTTTTCAACATCATGGCATCATCAACCCCCTGCCATGATTTATAAAGGGAATTTCAGCGATGCCGATATTACTGATCCTTTATTCCCTCGCCAACCGACTTTTGAAAGCTTTTATGATAATGAATGTATACAGCTCGTCAAAACAATATTTCAAAAAGATTTCGATACATATAGATATAACAAATAATATCCATACTGATTTTAATCTATTATCTTTGCTAACTATAAAAAAGATACCTCTTATATATATAAGGTATCTTTTTAACATTTAAACTATATTAAGCATACAGTTTAACAGTCACTACTATCCAAGGTATTACCCTTTAATAGATTACGTAATTTCTGCTTATCCGCCCATCCTACTCCTATTAAAACTAGACTTCCTCCGATTATTATCTTCCATGTTACAGATTCGTCTAATAGAACAATTGAAGTAACAATACTTATTAAAGGTAATGCATTTAAATATAATCCACTTACCGATGCCGAAATTCTCTCTAGCGCTTTATTCCAAAACCAATACGCTAAAATTGTCGCTCCTATAACGAGGTACATTACACTAAATCCTACTTTCCATGTGTCAATCTTCGGGAAACCGTAATAAAAGGTTTCTATCATTGCAAAAGGTAATAAGATAACCATTCCAATAATTAAAGTTAACGTAGTAAAAACATTGTTTGACAAATGTCGTTCTCGTTTCGGACGTTTTAACAATATCGTGTAGAAGGCAAATAAAAAAGTACTCAATAAAATAAGTATATCTCCTATTAAAGACACTGCTTGATCGGCGTTATTAGATGGAACCGTAATAAAGAGCACTCCTGTAGCACCTAGTATAATTCCAATCCAATAATTCAGCTGAATTTTCTCTTTCAAAAAGAACGTTGAAAAAAGAATTGTAACTAACGGCAATGCAGCATCAATGATACTAACATGTAATCCACTTGTTAAAGAAATACCATAGGATGTGAACATAAAGTACCCAGCTACACCGGTAAAAGATAGTAAACTCATTCTTTTCCAGGGAATATGTTTATGTACAACAGCTTTTTGTAGTTGGTTAAATGAGAAAAGCATACAAATTCCACCTGCAAAGAAAAGGCGAATAAATAACAAAGTAAACGGTTGAATAGATTCTAATGCCCATTTCGTTGGCGCAATGGCTGTCCCCCATAATATAACAGCAACTAATAACATGCATATTTCTTTCATAATTCCCCACACCCATCAAAAAATATATGTTAGCTACCTTAATTATAGATTTTTTCTTATGCAAAATCCCTTAAAAATACAAAAAGGTTATGTGAAAAATAGCTATCCAGTTCTTTTTCACATAACCTTTTCATATAAGATCAAAAACATTTTTGTTCATACCACAACTAAACCACTATAAAAAAGGTAATTCTTACCTTCAACTAATATTTAAACGTATTATTTTATAACCTTTTTATCACTTTATCATCCAAATCTTATTATATACAGCCTCTATCTCCTTCTTTTTTCCTCTTTAGGGTTATTACATTTATGGATTTTAACATTTGGTAAATAAAAATAAACACAAAAAAACCTAAGTCGAATCGACTTAGGTTTTTGCTTGGCGACGTCCTACTC
>NZ_AYMH01000075.1:0-8783 GCF_000633475.1 Bacillus sp. H1a
GCCGGTTGGCAGGCCAAAACGAAAACGTTTTGACAAGCCAAGAGGGTTGCGTAGTGAGTGTGTGTCAACTCCTTATCCTCCCGCTCCCTTACGGGTTCGGTCCGGTACCATTGACACACGTCATGCAATTAGCTCTTATCCATTTCAGGGGTCTCGCCGACAAAACACGAAAATTATACACTAAGAGATATTTTCACCGAAAACGAATATTTTTGGTGATTCTAAATGACATTTTTATATTTTAGAAATATATTATCGAATATTCAGTTTTTTAAAACACATGATTATAATTGAGATCACTATATCATTTCGAGAAAATTATACGCTAGGGAGTTTATAAAAGTGATACTCCTTTAGTACACATAAAAAAACTTGGGAAGCGCCCAATCCATAGGTATTTAGTCTATTGATTCACCACTTTATATACATCTAAAATTCCCTTACCAAAGCTATTTGAGTTGATTATATTAGGACGTACACCATACTTATAGAGAAATTCAGTTGATTTATCTGGCTTATTTTTAAGTTTATATTTATCAATAATTAAAGCTAAAGCCCCCGAAACCTTAGGAGTAGCTAAAGAATTTCCTGAAGAAAAAGTATATCTTCCTCCTGGCTCAGTGCTTACTATCATCTCTCTCAAAAATAACTTTTCATTTATCCAACGTTCAGATCCATAGTTTTCTAGAAGTCTAACATCACCTCCTGGGGAAACAATATCTATAATCCCCTCCCCAAAATTAGAAAGAAGAGAACGCTCATCAGAGGGTCCAATAGATGCAACTGAAATTGTATATGGTAACGTAGCAGGTACATCCAAAATTCGCCCGTGAAATACAGCATCATCTCTTTCTAATCTTTCTTTTAAAAAATCTGTCATTTGAACATTATCATTAACATCGAGAGAATTATTACCAAGAGCTGCAACGACAACACTTCCTTTAAATCTTGCATACTCAATAGCCCTTTTATAAGCTTTGATTTCAGCAGAATTCCCTTTAGTTATTTCATCAGAAAATGAAATATCTCCATCAACCAGATAATCACCTAAACTTAAATTTATAACATCAACATCATCTTTTGCAGCCTCTACAATTGCCTTTATTACCCAAATAGACTCAGCAGATTTACCACCAAATACACGGTACATTTTGATTCCTACATTTGGGGCAACACCTTTAATAATGCCATTAGCAGCAATCTGTCCTGCGACATTAGTACCGTGCCCTAAAATATCATCTAACCGATTTACATCACCTGTCTCGTAATTTTCTTGACCGCGGAATCCGTTTTCTGGAACTAAATTCTTAGAATTTGGTACAATATTATTTTCTAAATCTGGATGATTAATATCCAAACCAGAATCAATAATACCTACAGTTACATTTTTAGTTCCTGAAAATATCTTATAACTCTCACCATTATTTGTGATTTTTTTCATATCCCACTGAATATCCCATAAAGATGATTTGGATTCAAAACCACTCGATCTTTCTATCAATTTATTAGATGATAGTAATTTTACAGAAGAATTATAAGTATTAACTATAGAATTCTGATTAATTTTTCTTATTTCTGAAGGCTTCGCTTTTAACTGAAATAACCCAATTTCTTCAATCTTATAAGTAATTTCTATATTATTAGAGTTTATTTTCTTGATAAAATCACTTGATTCTTCATTTTGATTTAACAGAACTGTATAATATTGTTCCTGTTGACTAACATTATCATTAATAAATCCGAGAGATATAAATATCG
Source organism: Bacillus sp. H1a (assembly GCF_000633475.1). Lineage (NCBI taxonomy): Bacteria > Bacillati > Bacillota > Bacilli > Caryophanales > Bacillaceae > Bacillus > Bacillus sp. H1a. Next base: position 1,759 of record NZ_AYMH01000075.1, read on the forward strand.
AGATTATAAAAAATAAAAAAGAAAATACCTTAAAACCTTTCATCTAATCACCCTTTATGTCTGTAAAGTTGAGAAATTTTTTCTTATATGAAATTTTAATACTTTTTTGTTATTATTTAGTAATGGTACCCATTAACCAATTTATATGAATTTAGAAAGGGGCTAACATGAAGAAAATAATCGAAAAATTTCTTAAATCTATCACGGAATCAACATCCCTAACTGACTTATGTAATAATCAAGTGTGCAACACAATAAGTCCAGTAGTAGATTTTATCGTATTCCCAGAATATCTCATTTTTAATGCTACCACTTATTCCAACAAAATAATTTCCCTATTAATTTTTGTAGCCATATTTATTGTATTGGGACTCCTATTTGAATTTATTCTAAAAAAAGTATTTAAACAAAGTAGATTATTAGAGTTAACAATTAAAATTTTTGGAAAAATAATGACTACTGCAATACTCTTTTATGGTATTAAGATAGTTTTATATTTAATAAAGTTAAAAAAACAGTAAATTCATCTTTTTGTTATATAAAGATACCCCTTTTATTTTAAAGGGGCATCTTTATATAACATATTAATCAAAAATAACATTAACGTCTTTCTTATCTAAATCAGTATTTGCAGGAGCATCTCCTAGGACAGCATCCCATAACGCCCAGCTTTTAACTTCATCATATGCCTTACCAACAACTTTACCAACCTTATCCCATTTTCTAGGTTCAACACCAACATTCTGATCTTGCTCTTGAACCTGACTTACATTGTATTTTGCAGATACATTTTCTGTAGATGCGTTAGCAGACGTAGCAACGAAACTCGCTGTTACAATACCAAATCCTAACGCAGCAGCCAAAATTTTAGATTTCATAAATAATTCCTCCTAAACAAGTTTTAAAATCTACTAAATGTTAACACTTAACCCAAAAAAAGACAATATATTTTATAAAATTTTCTAAATATTGATTTATTTGTAAATTATGCTAAAATTTAATCGAATAAGGAGGTATTTTATGGATACTATAACGGAAAGTAAGATCTTAAAAATTCTTGTTTTGTTTTTGTCTACAATACTATTGATACACTTTTGTATTATTATGCTCAGTGTAATGCCACCAAATCCTATTTTCACAAAACATAAAAAGCTAATAGATAGCTATACTTCACCAGTATTCTCGCAAAATTGGCATTTATTTGCACCTAATCCTATAACCAAAAACTATACTGTATATATTCAAGCAAAAGTAGAAGGCAAAAAATCTAATGAATTTGTTACCACAGATTGGATAGATACTAGTACACCACTTGTATTAGAAAATAAGAGAAATCCAATTTCTCCTATAAACAGATTAGTTAGAATTCCTACTGGCGTACAAGATCAAATGCATATACAAGATGAAACATTTATTAAATACATTAATAAAAAAGAAAATACAGACAACGACAAAATGCTTAAAGAAATTGAAAAAAATGTAGATGAAAGAGGACAGGAAATACTACAACGATTTGGTAATTCAATGGCAACAAAGTATATAAGCGATGCAAAAATAAAGGAAGTAAGAGTAAAGTGGATAATAGAAGATCCCGTACCGTTTTCAAAGAAAGATGATAAGAACTACAAAACTAAAACCTCTGCTATAACATTTGACTGGAAACCTTATTATTACGTTTTACCACCTTTATAAAAGAGGAGAGAAAACATAATGAATTGTTTATCAAAGGCCACTGATTGGTTATCAAAAGAAAGATTTTTAATAGGAACTAGCCTAGCTAGAATTAGTATTGGATTTCTCATGTTATACATGTACCTAATGCACTACAGCCAACGATATTATCTATGGGGTAATCAAGGGATTATAAGTAACGAAATGACTGGCCCCACAACTCTATACTCATTATCAAATTCCAACATTTATTTTGATATTATTTATCATATAGGGATATTACTAAGTATCTTATTTATATTTGGTTATAAGACAAGATTAGTTTCGATTATAAATTTTGTATTCTATTTTTCTTTATTAGAGAGAAATCCGATGATTGCTGATGGTGGAGATAATATTTTGAGGGTATGCCTTTTTTATCTTTTATTTGCTGATATGAGTAGACACTTCTCTATTGATTCAAATCTAAATAATCGTAAAAAAAGTGCTCTAAGAACTAAAATAACGAATATTTTCCATAATATAGCTTGTATAGCAACGATTATACAAATATCTATCTTATATCTAGTGTCTGGTCTGTATCAAATAATAGGGGAAATGTGGCACAATGGGACAGCAATTTACTATATTATGCAAGTTGATCAATTTTCACGGGGGATTCTCACACCATTAATCAGTGATAACACCTATTTAATTGTACTTTTCACATACCTAGCTATTATTATTAAAATTGCATTTCCATTTTTATTATTTAATAAATATACTAAGTATTTCATTATATTGTGTATTGTAAGTTTTCATGTAGGAATTGCATATGGCATGGGATTAATTACGTTTTCTTTAACGCTAATAGTATTAGAATTGATTATTCTAACAGATACAGAATATAAAGATATATATAATAAATTCCAACATATAAAAGCTAAAATTTCTCAAAAAGTTAAACCAATATTTTTAAGAATAGGTGAAACTAAAACATTAAAAACTCAAAAAATAATAGTATTTTATGATGGTTGGTGTCCATTTTGTAAAAAAAGTGTAAACAACCTATCTAAAATAGATATTTTCGGAATGTTAAAATTTTATTCATTTAGAGATGAACAAATTTTGACAAATTATAAATTAGATATTATAAAGGTGGAAAAACGTATTCATAGTAAAAGAGTAGATTCAGATGAATTGTTGGAGGGAATTCACTCTTTTATACAAATAGTAAAACGTATTCCTATATTATGGCCCTTAGTTCTATTAATGTACTTAGCAAACGCTATTGGATTAGGCCAAAAAACATATGACTTTATAGCTAATAGAAGGAAAATAATTCCTACAGGATCTTGCACCGATAGTTGTTTTATTCCAGAAAAAACATCTGAAAAAATATAAAATTAGAGAAGGGAGTCTTTATAATACACTCCCTTTCTAAATAAAGAAAGGTCACAAAATATTATGAATAAGTCATACATCCTCCAAAATAACAAGATGAATAAACATTTCCTTCTTTATATTGTTTTATTCTATTCTCTTTGGTTACTAAAAGAATATTGGGTAGGATATATCGTATCGTATAATAGTGCGCTTTCAATATTTTTAAGTTCTTTCTTTAAAATACTAATTTGGGTTGTTCCTGCATGGCTTTATATCACCTTCTATCTACAAAATAATTTTAAAGAGTATACAAAATTAAATAAAAATATTAAAAAGGGTCTTAAATGGGGAATTGCTCTTTCTTTACTATTAGGGATCAGCTTTACTATTAAAATTTATCTCATAAAAGAATCATCCTTTTTTATATCGCCAAATTTAAATCAATACATAAATTCTTTTTTATTAGCAGGATTAACTGAAGAAATAGTATATCGAGGATTAATTTTAAATCAGTTACAAAAAAAATTTAATTTCTGGAAATCTAATATAATTACATCTATTCTTTTTTTGATTATTCATTACCCCACATGGCTTAATAATCAAGAGTTTTTAAATTTATATAATCATTTATATATAATATTATTTAGTTTATTTTTAGGATATATATATAAGAAAACGAACTCCTTATGGACTGTTATCATTGTACACTCTGTTCATAATTTATTTATAATTATAAGCTAATAGAGATAGCATACGTATTCTTATAGTTTGAGTGAATAATTCGAAATTTGTTTAGTAAATATTACTGTAATCAGTAGAATATAGGAGTACTGTCAACGTATTAACATAAAACTCACGTTAAGGAAAAGAAAGCTTCATATAAAAGAGTTTCTAGCGTGAGAAAAAGGATTACGATAAATAATATTACGAATTATTATTAGAAACATGCCTAAACTTATAAATAGCAAAAATCCCACAAGTTGAATAATCTAAAATAGTATAAAAACAACATAATTACAGCAAGGGAATGCTTGTATGCTGATTTGTACTACATTCCCTTATTATATGTATGCTATATTTCTATTCTTCTTTATCCGACATTAGAACTCTACATAGAATAACAACCACATTTAATTTTTAAACAAACCGAAAAAACCTTTCCGTTTTTGTTTCTGATTTTGCTTCTGCATATCTCTAATGTTTTCAAGCAATAACTGATCCCGCTTCTCTAACTTCTTCTCTATAAAAACTTCTAATTTACTATTTTTACCCTCTACTTTAGTTAATTTTCTCTCAGTATTAGCCAAATGCTCTTTTGTAGTAACCAATTCATTCGTAATCTCTTGTAATTTTTGAACAAGTGCTTGATTGAACTCATTTTGTAATTGTTGATTTTCTAATACTTCATTCAATTTCTTTTCTAATTCCGATTTTTCTTCTTTTGAAACAAACGAATCAAGTTCGCCATTCTTCCATGCTCGAACTTGATCGTAAGACCAATTTTGTACCTGTATTTTTTCCTTTATAGCTTTCAATTCTTCAATGTTTTCCTTAAAATACCTGCGATGCCCTCCCTGACTTCGCTCCGTTTGTATATTAAATTCATTTGACCATACTTTTAATAAATCGGGAGTAACCCCTAGGTAGTCCGCAACAATTTTCGGTGTATACATTTCCGATTTTAATTCCAATTTTAATTCCTCCCCCAAAAACGGAATACGTTTTTTACTCATAAACACGATTAAATCAACATCTTAATCAAAATCGGAATTCACTTGCAACTGATATTACAACCAATTTTAAAAACGAATTAATTTCGAAATACATTCCGATTTTAACACTGATATTCATTACTTCTCGATAATAACATCAAAATCTTTTTTCTATATACAAGATTTTATGCAAAAAAAGAATAGCGAAGATCCCTGAAATCCCCGCTATATCAATGATGTATAAATTCTTGTATAAGAGATAGATAGACATAAGAACAAAAACCCTCATAAACACAAGGATTCTTTACAAATTTTACTACTGATAATAGGACGTTATGTTAACCTCCATGAATACTATATACATAGTGTTATTAAAAATTCCATCTGATAGAATAAAAGTAATAGGAAAAAAGGCCGGGTATAATGATAGAAATTTTAATACTAATAATATTAATTTTCATGTTATATAAACTAATTAAAACAAAAAATGAACTAAAATTTTTTAGAAATGATATTAAACAATTATTAGAAAAAGAAGATAAAAATATATAAAATTACTTCCGCTAACTAATTTTAAAACAACTAGTACCTCTTAAGGGGGAGCTAGTTGTTTTTCTGTTTTGATCTGCCATTGCTTTTTGTTTGGAGTGCTGGCTCGTCGTGTGGGGACGAAACCCCACAGATTTAAAACGTAGCGTTATGGCGGATAATAGCCAATCTGGGACGTATGATCTAGCGGTTCGGCTCGTATACTTGCAAATCCAAGCCGAGAACCATTGCATTGCTTTTTGTCCTTCGGCTTGGCGAGAAAAGAACACGAGCCGAAAAAAGTTTTGCAAGGATGGAGCATAGCGGAAAGGGTGGAGATTTTTGAGTGGGTTTCTCAAAAATACAACCCGTTCCTTGCGGAACTTTTAGCCCTATATATAAGAGTGAGAGTAAATTGACTCTTAACCCCCCAAAAAAAGCTATTATATCAAGGGTTTAAGGCGGTTTTCATAGTTGTCTAATTAAGCAACTTTAGTTGTCTAATTTGGCAACTATGAAAACATAAAAAATAACCCTTAAAAAAGGGTTACTGGAAAATTTTTAAATAACGATTTTGAATTCATAAATAATGCTTTTAATGTGGTCTCTATATTATCACGATCACCACTATAAATTATATTAGGATTTATAAACAAAGCATATGTCCGAGCGTTAACACCTTCAGCCTTATGTCCATTTGCTTTTACAATTACACCTTTATCAACTAGTTTATTTACAATTCTACTAACTTTAGATTTATCCGTTTTGAGTTTTTCAGATATTTGTTTTTGAGACATAGGAACTGCACTTCTAGAATGAATATTATCGACTATACAATTACTTTTAAACTGTAAAAAACGTTGAATACGGATTAAAAATAGTATTTCTTCATCAGTAAAATATCCTATTTCTAAAGCATAGTCCCAATTATCTTGTATCAATTGAACAAACCTCACTTTCGATTGAGGACTTTTTTTAGTACCTATGTAAAGTTCTTTTCCAGTTGCTTTAGCCACAATTTCCATAGCTGTTTCTAATTCATCCTTAGAAACATTATTATGATCTTGTTCAAATTTTTTGTTTTCAATTTCAAAATCTTTTTTTCTAGCATTTCTTTCGAGTTGTCCAAAATCTACAACTTTTGTCATAAAATAATTCTCTCCCTTAGTGGAAGGAATCAACTTTTATATGTTAGAATGTATATAGAATATAAATTGGTTGATTCCAACCTTATAATGAAAACTGCCTGTCCGCCAAGACATTAGGGCAGTTTTTCTATTTCTATCATAACATGAATTCCACCCTTAAAACGCTTCTGTATACCGTTTTAACACTTTTTTGGCTCCTCTATACTTTGAGATGTATTTATCTTCTTCAATTAATACAACGCGTTCTCGTTACTCATATGTCTTTTCATCTTTATATATTTTGTCATAGTGATCCTTAATCTTGCGGCCATTGCCTTTTCTTATCTCGTAACATCTTCATTAAATGAGATAGAACCCAACATAAAGTGCCACCACTTTCCCTAGAGTAATTGATACAATGAGTCTAGCAAGTCGACAAAATTGTGTCAATTAACGTAACCCTATACATATTTTGACGCTTTCGCATCAAAAACAATAGGGGTCTGCGACGCTTTTCGGCTACGCCGAGCCATGTTAAACATGGCCTAATACCTCGGACTTTGTCCGAACCTATAAGGGGAACTCTTCCCCTTAACCCCTTTAATCGAACTCCCCACCCCCT
>NZ_AYMH01000076.1:0-12303 GCF_000633475.1 Bacillus sp. H1a
AATTAAATGTTTTAGTAATATGTAAATAAAAAAATATACGATTGCATAACCAACCTTCTCAATAGAGTGTACTCTATTGAGAAGGTTACAAGTTATTGATTTTAAAGGATTTAGAGTTTCTCAAATACACTTATCAAAATTGAAGCATGGTATTTAATTCCAGAGTGGCCCTTGAAACCTATAATCGTTTCCGTACCCCTTTTTGTTACACCTTGATTAATATTCTTTATCGGATCACCGAAGTTGTCTAAAATGTACTATTCAAAGTTTTCAAGGTTGTGTCCACCTTTTATACTTATAGTCGGTTTTGCTTTAAAACCTTCTACTTCAATTAAATGCTTATCATAACCAGTCTTAAAATTCACTTTAATTTTCGGATTAACTTTAGGAACTTCACCCGTCCCCTATGTTGTACTTTTAAATAATTCGGGGAAAAAGAAGAGGCTTTCTCTGGGTCGTTAGACCATAAAGAAAGCCCCGTTTAAATTAAAGAGATTAACCAACTATTAACTAATTCGAATCAATAAAATCCTATCATTAGTTTTCAGGAATATATAAATTATCCACAAATTCAGAGAAACTTTTAGAAATTAGTCGGATGTATTCCTCTCTTAACTCGTTATCTTCTTCAAAGTAATCCATATCACAATGATATACACTACCTCTATCTTTCCCATCAATTGATAAACAAATCAAACTCCCCGCTGGGTCAATTCCAATTGGAAGCAAATTACTTGGTACCACTTGCACCAAATTATAACTTCTTAATTTCTCTTCTAGATTTATTTCATTTTCTATTGATAGAGGAAAAAACATTGAAACAGACGATGTTATTACGCCTTTCTTAGTTGTATCATTAGTTTTAAATCTTCGTTGCTCAGTTTTCCCTCCATTTTTAGACAGCAAAAATTGTTTATAATCATCAGGGAACAATATACCATACTTATTTTCGAAATCTTCGATATCTTCAATGCCAATAGAGGTAAAAGTATATTCAAAATCTAAATTCCTCATACAACTAACCTTCTTTCCTGTTCATTTTGTTTTGCTCAATCAGAGTATAATCTCTCAATCAATTCAGAAAAAGAGTCGCATATTAATTTAATTTTATCCTCATTCACTGATTCCTGATCATAGAAAACTACTGACGGAGAATCTTTAGTATCACAGTAATTAAAACAAATGAGTCCCCCAAATGGGTCTCTTGCAAATGGAATAATACCTTCCGGAAGTGAAGTTAATTCATAAACAACTTCTATATTTGCATCTTTACTTGTAAAACTTAATAGACAATCAAAGACTGCTCCACCCTCATCATCATTAATATCATAAATATTAGGCTCAGGATAGCCACCGTTATTTTTTTTAATGCATTCACGGTAATCATCTGGAAATCTGACACCAAATGAATTCTCCACAGCAATAATTACTTGCTCATCTATCGCTTCATCCGTAAATAGCCAAGTTACTCGGCTCATTTTATCATCTCCAAAATAATTTTCTTCAGTTTACCTGTTCTACCGTCATCTCCACCACCCCAAATTGCTCTACCACCTGTATGACCCGCAACCTGATGTTCATAGTAATCAACAAGTTGCATTTTACCAGTCTCTTGATGATGATGCCATGTGACTGATTTTGGCTTCTTACCTAATTTGAATAGCTCAATATCTTTTTGGCTGAATTGTTTTGCTAAGTTTGGATCTTTCATTATATCGTCATATAATTTTTGTGAGAGATATTTAAACTGCACTGAGTCAGGCTCTATATGATATGACTCTGATAAAGATGTTTCATATTTTGAATTAAAAATTGGGTAACCATCTTTATCATATTTAACTTTATAAGTTTCCCCATTTTTCTTAGATGTAAATGTATAAGTAGTAATTCCTGTAGAATCATCTACTACTTTTTCTTCAAAATCTCTTGGTTTATTAGGTTTTCTACTATAAGGAGGTAAATCTCTAGCTGCTTTTGTCATAGCTTCTTCATATTCTGCAGTTCTTTCATTAGTCGGTTTAATTTTTTTAGTTTGAGTACCTTTACCCGTACCCTTAGTTTCACTCTTAGCAACAGAAAATAATTCTCCAAGTGTCTTTCTTTCTCCTACATTCCCAACACCAGCTGCCAAAGGTTCAGGGAATACATTCGGGATATGAATATTTTTAATCTTCTCCCCGACATTCTTCATACTATACGGCAACTTATTCATGAATGCCGTTACTTCTTCTAACTTACCAACTATTTATAAAGTTAAAGCATACCAATCAATTAAAAAAGCACTTGTTGCCTTTAATTGACAATCAAGTGCTTTAAGTTCATCTCTTTTTAAGTAGCATAAACTTGTAAGTCTTGCAGTAAAAGTATGACACCTTTTGTATGTCATAAAAACTACTACGTTAAAACTTACGAGTTTGTACGAGTTCATTAGTTTCATATACATTCCATGTGTTTATATTCATCGCCCAGTAAAATGTCATCTCGCCTAAGCTCGTACTTCTTTTTCTATTCTATCATTGCACATAGTACTCCATGATGGTATTACCTTCATGGAGTCTCTATTTTCAAATATATCATTTTTCTTTTTTCTAATTCAATATTTAAATTATCTTTAGTTCGCTTGCCTTATATGTTATTGATATATAACACCTTTCTTATAGATAGCTTTGGCACTATAGAGTGCTCCTAAAAACATTATCTTTCCTCTCTACACAAATGAATATAATGACCAAATTCAGGAAATACATCCCAGTTTCTTTCAAGGGTATCGCTAATCTCACGCTCCTCGACTAAGCCCGTCTTTAAATCCCTTTTTTCCATTGCTATATAGCCATTTTCTCGGAATCCCAAAATCAAGCTACTTACTTCTGTAGCAGTTTCATCATCATATTCCCAATACGTAGCTGTTCTTAAAAAGATCTTACTGTCACTCATAACTTCAAAATCATAATTTAAATACTTACGAATCAAGTCATCATAAAATCCCACCGAAACCCATTCATTTGTAACATTTACAATATACTTAAGGTTTTCATCTTCAGTTAATACCGCCGTATATGGTTCATGTTTTTGATGGTATGTGTATGCATCACGGTCATCTAGAATATTCCAAGGCTTCTTTTTAATGTCCGACCATTCGTCACAATAATAAATTTTCATAGTCAATTATACACCTTCCCTTTAATATCCCTAATAATAATCCTATTTTTTGTTGCTTCATCAAGAATCGTTTGCGGAATTGGTTTATTTTGAACTGGTACTTCTAATATTAACTCACCTTTAAGTCGCCCCCCTTTGAGAGCGTTAGGATTAAAAGGACCATTTGATATTTTAGAACCTGAAGGATATTTTTTTGTAATTTCATTTAAATAACTCTTAGCTGTCTTTTCTTGCACTTCACTAAGTTGAGTGAATTTTCTCGATACTATTTCCTTATTGTGTGCATATGAGTCAACTACGTATTTTTTACCCCCTACTTCTTTTGCTTCCAACTCTACCTCATTATAAGGGTAACGAGGACGATTTTCCTTATTAAAATTATTCCCTGCTTCCCATCGCTCTTTAAGCCAATCCGGTACACTTTTCTTTTTAGGTTTAGCTTCACCCGTACCCTTAGTTTCACTCTTAGCAACAGAAAATAACTCTCCAAGTGTCTTTCTTTCTCCTCCAATGCCAGCATACGAAGGTTCAAATAAATTCGGGATCTCAATATTTTTAATCTTCTCCACGATACTATTCGGCAACTTATTCATTAATGCCGTTACTTCTTCCGACTTACCACCTATTTTACCGCGTTTCCCTGCTGCTTGAAAGATATTTTCACCCTCTGCGATTTTTCCGGCTGCAGCTGATCCTTTCACTGCGGTGTTTACTTCACCAACGCCGAAAAGACAACTGATAATATCAAATCCCACGCCACCAAAAGCATAATGGTCGGTCAGGGCTTTTTCTACATAATCTTTCACTGCGTTGGACATTTCTTTTTGGTCTCTTCTAAAGGTTCTAGCAAGGTTATCCAGCACGGGAATTTTGTCCGTGAGTGCGGGATTATTTAAGAAATCACTAAGAAAAGGAGCCGTATTTGTGATAGAGCCTACAATCCCATATTCGGTGAGTTTCTTCACCCCTTGCCAAGTCGCATCGAGATCGTCCAGTTTCCATTGTTCTATTTCTACGCCACGTATTGAGTTATAACCCCAATCAGCAAGCTCTGCGAGTAGGAAACCTACTTTTATTCCACCTATCGCAAACTCACTAATAGCGGAACCTGCCTTGCCTATAAAACCTTCTAACATCAAGGTTTCATCAGAAAGCCTTTTCAGGGCAGGATAGTTCGTGCCTAACATCCCTAACCATCTTGTTCCTTTTTCTAATCCATCCCATTTCTCACCGATACTAGCAGAAACGTTTTGAAGCCAAGCCTCCAATGGATGATGTTCCGCCCATTCCTCTTGCTTTTTCTTCATTTCTCCTTCAGCTTGAAGTTGCGCCTCTTTTACCACCTTCGTGATTTGTGTATCCATTTCATGAATGCCTTTTGCCAACTCATCTTGCGCAAAGAAATCTTGAAGTTGCGGATCAGTATAGGATAAACTACTCATTCCCCTTGCCATTTGAACTTGCTTGTTTAGGGCATTGAGAATGTCTTCCGCATTGCTTTTTTCTTTTTTGCTTTCAAATTGCTGTACTTTTTGAATCGTATCCTCTAGTTCTTTACTGGCTGCAACCAGTTTTTCATCAAACTGGCTGTTCGGCATACTCAGTGAAACCAAATCGTTCACGCTGTTGTAAATATTAGAGATGCGACTATCCATTTCATGTTTCTTGGGTTGAAGATTGGAAAGTTTGTTTTGTGTTTGCAGTAATGCATCTTCCAGAATAATCGCATTCTCATCACTTTCTCCCGTTGTTGACTGAAAATCCTTTAAAGTTGTCAACATTTCCGCAATGAGAAATTCATTGGTAACTTTCAACCCAATCACAACTGTACTTTGGTTATTATTGATGTCGTTGACAATCGCATTTCCTGTTTCACCCTGCATGGCATCGGCCTGGATAATGCCATTCAATGCGTTTTTGGCTTGTTCAAGTTGATTATTGGTTTTACTGGTGTCTTTTTGGAGTTTTGCCAGTATTTCATTGAATTCCTTTAAATCTACATGAAATCCCATTTAATTCGTCTCTCTTTCTAGTGGTAGTAACAGGGTTGCAGTCATTTCCCCTTAATAAAAGCTTTTAGAAAATCAATCAAGTATAGCAAAACAAATCAAAAAAGCATCAAAACTGAGCGTTTTCGATACGGTATATACATTTAAAATACAAATAAAGACCAATGACAAATCCGGTCATTGGTCTTTATGGGAATGTTATACAAGATTTTATGCAAAAAAAGAATAGCGAGGATCCCTAGAATCCCCGCTATATCAACCATGTATAAAATCATGCATATTAATTTTTCATAGAAAAAAAGAAGAACCTAATAAAAACAAGGATTCTACGAATATCTTTGCTACCGATAATGATGCGTTATGTTAACCTTATATGAATATTATATTCATGGATAAGAACGAATGTTTGTCATTTGTTTAGAAAATTTAGTAAACTTGTTTATGAGGCTAAGTGAGAGGAGAAATATAAATGAATACAATTGATTTATTGTTATTAAACTTAACAGAAGTTAGAAGACGGAGTATAAAAATATGGAAAACGATTCCTAGCGATAAATTGGATTGGAAACCAGATGAAAAAGCTATGACTTGTTTAGAGATGATTCGGCATGTACTGGAATCAGAACATTATTATCATCTGGCTATTGAAAATAGGGGAAGTCTGAAAGAGTATAATTCTCCATTTGAAAACAGACCTTTTTTATCTGTCGAAGATGAACTGGATTTTGCTGAGATATATCACAAACAATTTTTAGATACTGTTCGTTCTTTTTCTAATGAAGATCTAAATACAATTAAAATTGATCGTTCAAATGTAGGGTATATCCGTTCTTTAGGGGATATGTTAATGCGTATAGCATATCATGAAGCAGTTCATACGGGACAACTCTTAGATTATTTAAGAACAATGAAAATTGAACGCCCTAATGTTTGGGATTAATAACATAACTTCCAATAACGGAATTTATGTAAACACAATTACTCTTATCTTTTAGATAAGAGTAATTGTGTTTTTTAAAACATAAAAAATCAGGAAATCCTTTACATTGTAAGCGTTTTCTTTTATAATAATAATGGGTTGGATGGCACGAGTGGCTATCAGGGTATCTGGCGTAGGTGGGGCCGATACTATGGACAGGTTAGAAATATTGTTTTTTACTATTATGAAATTCTATATATATTATAAAAAAGAGTGGAAAAGGAACTGACTCATAATCTTATGAGTCAGTTCCTTTTCTGTTTTGCTACCGATAAGTGGGGTTATGTTAACTAGGTACGAATAGAATAAACAGTTTCATCATGTTATTTTTAATTATGTGATTGTATTGGAAAGTAGGTAATGATTTTGAATAAGTGGATTTTGTTAAATAGGAAAGAGTATGAGGAGGTTTGGGATAGATTTGAAGATGAATTTTGTTTTAATCCTAATATAGATGGTGACCAATCATTTGAATTTTCTTGTCCATATATTACTTATGATTTATCTAATTGTTTTGAAGGAAAATGGACTGATGACAATTATAATATTTTTGATCATATATTATTGGCAGCATGCTGGCTACTGGATGAATCCTAGTTTAAATTTAAATCTAAACGAAGATGATCATCAATGGAAAATCCCATTTTTTCCGGATGGAGATTATTATTTCTTTTTGCAAAAAGACTTTAAATGGGGTTATTTAGGACACCCTTGGGAAAAAACGATTTATATTTTCGGGGAAAAATTAATTGAAACATTTAAAGAATTGAGATCTAATATAAAAAAATGATAGAGTATAACTTTTTATTACAGTTAATAGGAATTATATGAAAAAGCTAGTATAGATCTAGCTTTTTCTTTTTTGTTCATGGATGCTTTAGCCTCTTTATTTGTAGTATTTTGGATGTATACTTTTGTTAGTGGTTTTAGAGGGAATGGGTAAAATTAAATAGATTCAATAAAAAGTGAAAGTAAACTAATGGGTAAAAGTTTACTTTCACTTTTTTGATCATTTATAGTTTGTTTTGTAATAAATTTCTCAATATAGATACAGATGTTATATATGGTTTTTATATAGAGAATTAACAGGAAATGTAATAATATAAAAATTAAGATGGTTTCTGTCACTTGTTTTTCCCTTATGCTAAAGATAAGATCATACTCTCCGATCTTATCTTTTTTGTTTGTAGAAGTTCAATGCAAAAAAACAGAATCCTTATAATAAGGATTCTGCAACAGGAAATAACAAAATATAAGCAATAAAAAGAATTACTTATATTATAGTTTACATAGGGGAAGCACCAAATAAAGATGCACCTTCTAGAAAGAGAATATCCTCAACAACCCCATCTAGTATTAATTAATATTTTCTAGTGCCGAAATATCACAATACTTTAGAGTAAATGATTTTAGAAAAGAAAGTACTTCTTCCGTTAAAATAAGATCTCCTCTAGGAGTTAAACAAAATTGATGCCCTGACCACTCGCTATAATTTCCATTTTCATAATTTACTGTACCTAAAGGAATGAGCCTCCAAAAATCCGGTAATTCTTTATCGGGATATAATTCCTGAAATTCCTCAGAAAGACTAATTAAGCATTCTTCTAATCTAAAGTCTTTCAATTCGCTAGATAATAATGCGTTTTTCAATTTCTCGGAAACAATAAAACAAGGTGTAGATTCTAACAAATCATCGCCAAGCCATCCATAGAATTCATAATGTAAAAATTGAACTTTTCCTAAAGTTCCTTCTGCACCAATGCTCTTTTCATTACCATAAACCGTGTGCTCCCCATGTCCACCAGCTACTTCAGGTGATAATAGATATAAATTCATGGTTTTAATCTTCCTTTTATATTATTTATTTACTGGAGGTGTAAATTTATCTCCATATCTTTTATCTAATTCTATCATATAATCAATCACTGCTTTTTTTGTTGGATTAGGATGTGATCTGTGAAATTCATTCCAATCTTTTCTTATGCTTGATAAATGTATTTCTGTAAAGTGATAATAAAGTTATTTAATTTAGCTATAAAAAATACAAGAGCCTTGCTACATTGTATTGTAGTAAAGCTCTTTAAGGTTGTTTAATTTCTATCCATTTTAAGGTGTGTACACTCAAAAATCAATAATAAAGTTGTTTAAATCTTGTTCAACTAAAGCACCCGTTAGTTCAATAAGAAAAAATTATCTATGATTATTAAAGTGGCCCACCTTCAAAACCAATAGGCCATCCATCCTCTTTAAATTTTACTTTATACTGAAACTCAAAGTGACCATCAAAAATAAAAGCTAAACTAAACCCTGAAAATATATAATCGTCAAAATTAACCATCTTTCCAAAATATATTGTGGATAGATAGTAGTTCTTCATTTCTTGATTAGGGAAGAATTCCTGTAAATATTTTAATGCACGGCTTATATGTAGATGAAGTTCATCGAATATTTTTTCTGCCATTTCGATAATCTCCACATCGGGATTTTCATTATTCCCTTGAATAAAAATCTCCACATCTTCCCATTCTCCGATATTAATACTATAAAACCACCGTTCTTGAATGAGATACTTCTCATTTTCGTATACAGGGGGATTAACTAGGTTTAATTTTTTCACCTCATCTTTAGTTAACGGTTTCTCAAGTATAAGCTTTTTATGCAAAATGTTTTTGATATTAGAGACAATATATTTAGATTTGTTTAATTCTAAAGAGTCCATTTTCCACCTCATAAATTATAAAATAAAGTAAATTCCCCCTTAATTATATCATCATCCCTATTCAACTATCCTGCACCGTTAGTTCAATAAGAATTAAACAACTTTATTATTTTTCAAAGGACTTTATTGTAAATTAAACACCTTTATTATCTCTTAACATGTTTTGCAATAAATTTCTCAATATAGATATACTTATCAAGTACGGTTTTAATATTCAAAATTAACGAAAATTGAAGAATTATAAAAATATGATGGTTATTCTTTTTGTGTACTCCTTGTGCCAAAGATAAGATTGTGTTCCCGATCTTATCTTTTTTTTGTAGATTTTTGATACAAAAAAAGAATCCTTATAATAAGGATTCTGCAACAGGAAAGAACAAACATATAATAATAAAAAGAATTACTTATATTATAATTTAAAAATAATAGAAACACATCGTGAAAACTTCGAATGAATTTCTTTAAATCCCCTCATTTAAGTTTTGAGGGTCAGGGTACATAAGAAACAGTAAACCCTTCACCACCTTTAGGATAAGGCCCAGTTGAAACATGAAGATTACTAGGTGTTGATATAATTTTATTTAGATTTTTAGGATCAAACATATTACACATATCACTAATGGAAAAATTTGGTTCATCTTGATTTACAAAACATTTTTCAAATGTTATACTTCCGTAATTAGCTAGAGGAAAAGGTACACCACTAGCGAAATTTTGTGGGGCTTCTACTATAAATTCCGCTGTTGTTTGGTCACCATTATAAAATTGGTATTGTGCATATGCCCAATTTTGAGTATCGTTTACTAAGTTAACTTCCCAACCTGTACCAGCACCGGGAAAAGAAATGCCATGCATAAGCCATGCTCTTATTTTGTCCCCAGGCTCAACTTTATATTGAATCTCATCAAGCAAATTTTCACCCCTATCATCTGGCATACCATACGCTTCCCACCAAGCATAATATGCAGGGTTTCCAAACGCGTCATACTTTGCTCCAGTACCAACTTGAATAACATTATGTGTAGCTGGCTGACCACGTAAGGGTCCACCGCCGCCTATCCCAATCCATATTACTACTTGTGCATTTGGGTCAGCTGGAATTCCAGCTATGGCTGGAACGTTCCATTCCGCTTGTATCGTATCAAATACAGGGTCTGATCCAATTAGCCCAAACCCTTTAATCTCTTTTACCATGCCTGACCAGATATTACTTTTCAACAGCACTAGAATCACCTTCCTAATATGCACTGAATTTCTCAGAAAAATTTATTTATAGGCGTACCACCAACATTTTAACGAAAATAGGGGTACAGCCGAGATACATGTCATTTTGAGTCATAGGCTTACTCTTATTTCCAAACTTCTTAAAATTGGGGTTTCTCTATTATTTTTGAACCTATTATCACACACCCTAATCATACAATTGAAACGAAGTGTTTTCAGTAGCTAACTAATGGATGATTAGGGTTAACCCATAATAGACAAATTACTTAATAAAAATAGACGAAACGATATTTATAAGCTCCATAAATCGCACCTGGAAATAAAAGTAAGACTATGACCTATTTTTACACGTATCTCGGTCGAACCCCCAATAAAGATACTTAATTACAAATGCAATTATTTGATTTATAATTATATTTAGAAAATAAAACAGAAAGGTCTTGGTAATATGTTGGGTATTGATGTTATAAAAACAACAGGGGAATTAATTATTAAATGGCAATTAGCAAAAGTTAATATTCCATTAAATGAAATTATTGAAGTTACTGAAGATGATACTTATGCTGGCGTTGAAAAAAATGATGCAATTCGAATTGGGACACCTTATGCTACAACTGATCGCATCTTAATTAAAACTAAAAAGCAAGATTATGTATTATTTACTACTAATAAAGTTTCAATTTTAAATAAAATAAATGATTAATAACTTAATTGGTTTAACATGATTTTTTAGAAAAAAGGCGACTAATGTAAAGTCGTCTTTTTTTCTTTCAAATTAGAAAAGGTTAGCTCCTGACTTCACCCCAGCCAAAAACCTCACACCCAAAAATAAAGGGTAACTTAATTATCAAACTCATATAAAGTTTCAATCTTGTCTAAACACTCATTAGGATATACAACTAATCATCTATTTTTCTTTACATAATCTCCAGATACAGTCCATATCAACTATAGATTCTTGTCTTATGCTAAATGTAGTCCCAAACAAAACAAGGAGGTAATGAAAAATGATTAAAACATTATTAGCAGGAGCATTTTTAAGTACAGGATTGGTAGCGGGAGGTGCAGTAGGTGCAGATGATGCGAAAATGAACAATTTAAAATCAAATGAAGATAGTTCAAATCAAGTAATTACACAGAGTGCAGATGGAACAACGTCTTTCTCACAAAACTTTGATGCACCTAAAGATGCAGTGCCAGCAACTCCTAAAGGAGATGCAAAAACTGTTGAAAAAACAGAAGGTACAGGTTCTCAAGAAGGAAAAATGGTACCAACAAAAGAAGGTACAGATTCTCAACCTGGATTTGAAATGGGAGCCCCTGAAAAACCAGAGCATGCAAAAACTGTTGAAAGAACAGAGGGTACAGACTCTCAAGAAGGAAAAATGGTACCAACAAAAGAAGGAAATTAAATAATATATAGTTATAACGAAGAGCATCCAAAAAGTGGTGCTCTTTTTATATTATAGGGATCAACTAGTTTTACTCAATATAGGGGTACCGCCACATCGCCATCAAGCTAATATTTTAAAGTACCCCCTAAACAAAAATTTGTGTTTTTTATAGCACCAAAGTTCATTTTTATCGTTTTAGGGGCAACCTGTTCTGTTAAGTTGATGGATGCGTGACGCTACCCCAATTAGTTTTTTAAAATCATTCATTTTTTTACTTTTGTTTAATATTTTTATCTAATTTTTCTTTTATTATCATCATGGAAATACGAATTTCATTAATCTCACTATCACTTAGTCCGTTAAACAATTGATTTATTTGTTCATCTGACTGAATATGAATCATATCTAGTAGTTCCTCTCCTTTTTTTGTCAAAAAGAGCAAGTTTTTTCTGCTGTCTTTTATTGAGCTTCTTTTCTCTATTAATTCTTCCTTCTCAAATCTACGTAAAATTCTGCTCATATAGCTTCTATCAATATTAAGTTCTTGCACAAGATTATTCGCAATACACTCTGTTCTTTCGCTTATTTCAAATAGTATTCGTGCTTCGGTTAATGAATAATCTGTATCTAGAATCTGGTTATTAAATAAACCAAGTACCTTTGTATAAAATCGGTTGAATTGTCTGATGTCATAAGTAATTTTTTTATCCATAGATTCTCCTTTGGTTGACTAAGTCCACATTTAATATTAATATAACTGTACTCCTAAAACGTGGACTTAGTCAACATTTTAGGGGCGCCATTTTCAAAAATCTGTCG
>NZ_AYMH01000077.1:0-29004 GCF_000633475.1 Bacillus sp. H1a
CAACGTCAAGCTGAAGAACAAGCTCGTAAACAACAAGAAGAACAGCAACGTCAAGCTGCTGAGCAAGCCCGTAAACAACAAGAAGAGCAACAACGTCAAGCTGCTGAGCAAGCTCGTGTACAACAGGAACAACAAAAAGCACAGCAAAGTCAAACACAACCAGTTGCTGGAAGCAATAGTAATACATATTACAAAAATTGTACTGAAGTTAAAAATGCTGGAAAAGCTCCTTTATATAAAGGTCAACCAGGATATAGCTCTAAACTTGATCGTGATGGCGATGGAGTCGCATGTGAGAGATAATAATAAAAAAGAAGCTCATTAGGAGCTTCTTTTTTATTATACTTCCTCAATTTCCACTTCTAAATCCACGGGCTTCGTCTCTGGTACAAAACGTCCTATTACTTCCCCCTCCTTTTGAATTAGAATCCTCTTAAAGTTCCAGCTCACTACTTTCATAACGAATAATGATGTAATTAACACATAATAAGTGATGTATATCACTAAATAGATTTTAAATTACTGCTATTCTACATTTAGATATTAAATTTAAACTTTATGGAGGCATTCATATGGAGCATACATTTACTGAGACTTCTATTATTGGTGATATTGTTACACAATTTCCAAAGGCTAGTGATCTTTTTAAATCATATAGAATAGATTTTTGCTGCGGTGGTAATAGACCACTTATAGATGCTATTAATGAGCGGAATTTATCAGCAACAGAGATTATCACAGAGTTAAACACTCTTTATCATAATACGAAACTATTAAACGAATCTGAAATTGATTGGAAAACTGCTTCTTATCGCGAATTGATTGATTACGTTATAAATAAGCATCATCGCTATTTAAATGAAGAGTTGCCACAGTTAAGTCCATATGTGACTAAAGTATTACGTGTTCATGGGGCAGGTCAGCCTCATTTAGCTCAAATTCATAAGCTATTTCATGAACTAAAGATTGAATTAGAACAGCATTTAATTAAAGAAGAAACGGAAGATTTCCCATTAATTTTAGAATTCGAACAAAATCCAACTGATGAAAACTATGCAAAATTACGTAAAGTAGTAGATGCGTTGGAAAATGAACATAATCATGCTGGCAATATTATTAAAGAACTTCGTAAAGTGACAAATGACTTTACACCTCCAGAAGGAGCTTGCGGCACTTATCGACTTGTTTACCAGCGCCTTGAAGCTCTTGAATCTGATTTATTTGAGCATATTCATTTAGAAAATAACATTTTATTTCCGCGTGCAATTACGATAGCATAAATAAAGCGCAGGACATGAGTATAAATACTCATGTCCTGCTTTTTCATTGTGTAAAAAACATTCACACTTCCCCCCACTATTTCACTGAAGAGCTTGATATAATTTAATTTATCGAAGAAATATATCAGTTAGCATTAAGGAGTTGTATTTATGAATGAAGAAATGATTAAAAAACATTTACGAGAGGTCTTCCTCTTTAAAGAACTTTCAGAAGAAGAACTACAGCCTATTGTAGATATTTCAAGTTTACGAACATATAAATCTAAGTCATTTGTATTTATGCAAGGTGAGCCACTTGACCGTGTTTTCTTTATCCACTCAGGGAAAGTAAAAATTCAAAAAACTGATACAACTGGAAAAGAGCAAATTGTGGCTGTACTTCAAGCTGAAGAAATGTTCCCACACGCTGGTTTCTTTAGGCGAGGTGTCTTTCCGGCTCATGCTGAAATAATTGAAACTGCTCAATTAATCGTTACACCAATCGCTGATTTTGAGAAGATTTTGATTCAGTACCCTGAATTATGTATAAAATTATTTAAGGTTCTAGGAGAAAAAATTGTGGACCTTCAAAACAGATTAGAAGAACAAATTCTTCATGATACGTATGAACAAATTATTATGTTATTACTTCGTTTATGTAAATCAAATGGTACACAGATAAATGATACTTATACATTAAAAACACAATTTACAAATCGAGAGCTCGCCAATATGATTGGATCCTCAAGAGAAACAGTTAGTCGTACAATAAGTCAATTAAAACGAAGAAAATTAATTGTTCTCGATGAAAATGGCTGTTACATAATTGACCCTAATGCTTTAGAAGCAGAAATCCTTTAAAAAATGAAACTTTCTCAACGGAGGATTCTTCATTCCCAATTGATTATTCCTCCTTTCTCTCTTCTTTAATGCCACTAAAAAACGTATTCTCTCATAAAATAAAACTTCTAATCAGTGGTCCCCCATAGACTATTAAGCATCCATCTCCCCTTTATACTTCCAATTCAATCTGGCTATCTGTCCACATAACCAAATATCCTTTTCTTTTCTTCCTTCATATAAATCCGAATTTTAACAATTTGTGAATCATTATAAAAATGTGATAAATATCACATCTCCCTATATTTTGATTTTCTATAATGGAAATATAATTATTTGTTCAACATTTCACATAAAAGGGGAAATGAATATGAAAAAACGTTTGGTTATGATCGGAAATGGTATGGCTGGAATACGCTGTATGGAAGAAATATTAAAACATGATAGTAGTTTATATGATATTACTATTTTTGGAGATGAACCGCATCCAAACTACAATCGTATTATGCTCTCTCATGTTCTTCAAGGCAAAACAAATATGCATGACATTATTATGAATGAATATAGTTGGTATAAAGAAAATGAAATAACTTTATATACAAACGAAAGAGTTCAAAGTATTGACCGAGAAGAAAAAGTCATTGTTACAGAAAAAAATCGTACTCTTACATACGACAAACTCATTATTGCAACAGGATCTAGTGCTTTTATATTACCTGTTGAAGGTTCCACCCTTCCTGGTGTGACAGGATTTCGAACAATTGAAGATACACAATTTATGATAAACAGAGCTAAAGACTATAAAAAAGCAGTTGTCATTGGCGGTGGATTACTTGGTTTAGAAGCCGCAAGAGGCCTCATTGACTTAGGGATGGATGTACATGTTGTTCATTTAATGCCGAGCTTAATGGAGCAGCAACTAGATTCCAAAGCTGCTTCCTTACTGCGTGAAGATTTAGAAGCGCAAGGCATGAAATTTCTTATGGAAAAGAAAACTGTGAAGATTCTTGGAACAGATCATGTCGAGGGCATTCAATTTGAAGATGGTGAAATTGTAAATTGTGATTTAATCGTGATGGCTGTTGGAATACGTCCGAATACCCAAATAGCAAAAGATGCTGATTTAATTGTAAATCGCGGTATTGTAGTCAATGACTATATGCAAACGAATGATGAATCCATTTATGCGGTTGGAGAATGTGCAGAACATGACGGTATTGCATATGGACTTGTTGCACCACTTTATGACCAAGGTGCAGTATTAGCAAAACATATAACACATTTACAAACTGCTGGATATGCGGGCAGTATCGTTGGTACACAATTGAAAGTTGCAGGTTGTGACTTATTCTCTGCTGGCCAAATTTATGAAGATGATCAAACGAAAGCAATATCAATCTTTGATGAATGTAAACGTTCCTATAAAAAAGTATTAATTCGTGACAATAAAGTCGTTGGTATTGTTTTATATGGTGATACCGCTGATGGTACACGCCTCTTTAGCATGTTAAAGAAAGAAGAAGACATACAAGAATATACAGCAGCTTCCCTTCTTCACAAAGCTGGTGAAGAAAGTGAACTTAACGTTGCTACTATGAGTGCTGATGACACTGTTTGCGGATGTAACGGTGTTACGAAAGGCACAATAGTTCATGCCATTTTAGAACAAGAATTAACTACTTTTGAAGAAGTAAAAGGATGCACGAAAGCCGCAGGATCTTGTGGTAAATGTCGTCCACTTGTTGAACAAATTTTATCTCATACACTTGGAGATGCTTTTGATGCCTCTGCACAATCTATTGGTATGTGTGGATGTACAACGTTATCACGTGATGTAGTCGTAGCGACAATTCATGAGAAAGGTTTAAAATCTCCAAAAGAAGTACGAAATGTACTTGGTTTTGCACATGAAGACGGATGTTCAAAATGTCGCCCTGCTTTAAATTACTATTTGTGTATGGCGATTCCGGAAGAATATGCAGATGATAAATCATCCCGTTTCGTTAATGAAAGAATGAATGGTAACATCCAGCATGATGGTACATTTTCTGTTATTCCACGCATGTACGGAGGCGTTACAACAGCAGATGATTTAATGAAAATTGCTGAAGTTGCGAAAAAATATGACGTCCCTCTTGTGAAAATTACAGGTGCGAGCCGAATCGGCTTATACGGTGTTAAGAAACAAGATTTACCTAACGTATGGGCTGACTTAAATATGACTTCTGGATATGCGTATTCAAAATCTCTTCGTAATGTAAAATCATGTGTTGGTTCTCGCTTCTGTCGTTTCGGTACGAAAGATTCATTAGGACTTGGTATGTTACTTGAACAATCATTAGAAATGGTAGATACACCTCATAAAATGAAGATGGGTGTAACGGGTTGTCCACGTAACTGTGCGGAAGTACTTACGAAAGATTTTGGCGTTGTCTGTGTCGAAAATGGATTCCAACTTTATATCGGCGGAAATGGTGGTACGGAAGTACGTGAAGCTGATTTTGTAATGATTGTCCCTACTGAAGACGATGTTCTTCGCATCGCAACAGCTTACATGCAATTTTATCGTGAAACTGGTATTTACGGAGAACGTACTGCCTATTGGACAGAACGATTAGGCTTCGATCACATAAAAACAATACTACAAGATACAAGTATGGTCACGATGCTAAATGAGCGTTTCCAAACAGCTCGTAGCACATATACGGAAGCATGGGGACAAGCACTAGAAACAAAATCATTAAAAGCGATGTATGAAGTAGAAACTGTAAAATAAGGAGCGTGCATTATATGTTACAAACGAAAGAAAAAATAAAAGTTATGCGTGCAGAAGACCTTCCTATTCAAATCGGTAAAGAGGTGCAAATGAAAGGTATGTCTATCGCCCTATTTCGTCTCTCAAATGGCGATATTCGAGCTGTAGAAAATCGTTGCCCACATAAAAATGGGCCATTAGCAGAAGGGATTGTATCTGGGGAATTCGTCTTTTGTCCACTGCATGATTGGAAAATTTCATTAATAACAGGTGAAGTTCAAAAACCTGATGACGGTTGTATTCAAACGTACGAAGTAGAAGTTATTGACGAAAATATTTATATATATATGTAATTTACAAAAGGAAGCCTCCCCTGGCTTCCTTTTAAATCAAAATAGACGAGGTGCGAATATGAACGGATATGTATATTTAGTTGGTGCAGGACCAGGTGATGAAGGGCTAATTACAAAAAAAGCGATAGATTGCTTAAAGTGTGCAGATATTGTCTTATATGACCGCTTATTGAATCCTACCTTTCTTAGTTATACGAAAGAAACATGCGAACTTATTTATTGCGGAAAAATGCCAAAGAATCATACTATGCGACAAGAAATGATTAACGCACACCTCCTTCAATTTGCGAAAGAAGGGAAAATTGTTGTCCGCTTAAAAGGTGGAGATCCATCGATTTTTGGCCGTGTTGGTGAAGAAGCAGAAACTTTAGCAGCAGCGAACATTCCATACGAGATTGTACCAGGTATTACATCTAGCATCGCCGCTAGTAGCTACGCAGGTATCCCCCTCACCCACCGTGACTACAGTAATAGCGTAACTTTATTAACTGGACATTCAAAAGGTCCTTTAACCGATCATGGAAAATTCAATTCATCCCACAATAGCGACACTATCGCCTACTACATGGGTATAAAAAACTTACCTACAATTTGCGAAAACTTACTACAAACAGGAAAGAAAGAAGATACGCCAGTAGCAGTCATTGAATGGGGTACAACTGGAAAGCAGCGCGTTGTCACAGGGACACTATCAACAATTGTTCATAACGTCAAAAACGAAAATATTACTAACCCTTCGATGACGATTGTTGGTGATGTCGTTTCCCTGCGTAACCAAATCGCTTGGAAAGAACGTAAACCATTGCATGGCAAGAAAGTTTTATTTGCATCTTCAACAAATAAAGAAAGTTCAATAAAACAAATGTTACAAGAATGCGGTGCAGAAATATATCAAATTCCAACTTTCAAAAAAAAAGAATACACATTAACCTCTGAACAAATCAATGAGATTTTTAGCGTTGATCGCCTTGTATTTTGTTCTGCTGAAAGTATAGAAATCTTGATGCGATCATGCAGTAAACATCATAAAGATATTCGTTCCTTACACGCGGAACTTCAATATATGAACCTTTCCGTTCAAGAAAAGCTTACGCAATATGGATTGTTAAGTAAACCTGCACAGTTTTCTTCTCATTCTACTATTTATTTAGGCCGAAACATTAACCGAATTGCTTTTATTCAAGAAAAAATTGGTGCTGGTTCTTATATGATGACTCATGAGTATACAATTGATAATCGCTTCGATGAAATTCATTCACGTATGCTTTCTGAATTCTCATGGGATAGCATTGTATTTGAAGGGCGTGCTTCAATTGATACGTTTCTAGCAGAAGTAAAACGTCTTGGCTTTATGCATATTCTTACTCTTCCCTTCTCGTATACAGACGTTCCAACTTTACACTATGCGAATAAAGTCGGGTTTCATAACGTAGATCATCCATTACAAGACATTATTACGAATAAGGATATGGTGAGACAATGAAAGGAATTGTATATGTTGGACACGGTAGCCGATTACAAAAAGGTAACGAACAATTCATTCACTTTATTCACTCTGTTATGAAAGAACGTAACGAAAGGATTCAAAAAATAGCTTTTCTTGAACTCACAACTCCTACCATTCAAGATGCAGTTACAGAAGCGGTAATAGAGGGAGCAACTGAAATAATGATTGTACCTGTTTTATTATTTGCAGCTGCTCATTATAAACGTGATATTCCTTTTGAGATAGAGCAAATACAAAAGAAATATCCACATATAACATTTTCAGTTGCACCACCTTTTAGTACACATCCACGTATGGTTGAACTTGTAGTAAAACGCATACGTGAAACTATGCCAATGCAAGGTAGTAGCGTTCTGCTCGTGGGACGAGGTAGTAGTGATCCTCAGCCCATATATGAGTTACAACAAATTGGTGCAGCTGTCGAAAGAAAACTCGGTATGCCAGTATCTTGTTCCTTTTTAACAAAAGGAACTCCCTCTTTTACCGCTGAGCTCAAAAATATAACATCGAATACTTCCCATGTATATGTTATGCCGTACCTTCTCTTTACTGGATTGTTGCTTCAAAAAATTAAATTGCACACAAAAAAATATGATCACGTTACAACTTGTAATTGTCTTCAGTTTGATACATATATGAAGTTAGCATTATTAGAACGAATGGAGGAATGTGTGTATGTATAGCATGTACCCTCTTATGTTTAATCTAGATCAAAAAGTAGTTGTTATAATTGGTGGTGGTAAAATTGCATATCGAAAAGCGGCTGGATTAAAAGATACAGGTGCTCTTGTCACAGTTATTAGCCCAGAGATTTGTGAGGAAATGAAGGAGCTTCCTTATATTACATGGAAGCAAAAAACTTTTACTAATGATGACATTAAAGGTGCCCATCTTATTTATGCGGCAACAAATCAACATACTGTAAATTTGATGGTCAAACAGGCCGCCCATGATTTCCAATGGGTTAACGTTGTAAGTGATGGTACAGCATCATCATTTCACACACCTGGCGTCATACGAAATGATGAATATGTTGTAACTATTTCAACTTCAGGTAAAGATCCATCGTTTACGAAGCGTATGAAACAAGAATTAACTTCTGTCCTTCCTAATCTTATAAAAAGACTTTCTCGTACTCACAAATTGTAATCTATTTCTTAGCTAAAATAGTAATTAACTTTGGACAAACGTTTTTTAGAGGCGTTTGTTCTTTTTGTTTTGGTTTCGTTTTTTAGAATCGCACAAGCAATTGGACAAGAATCTGCGAAGAAAAATAATGGTGTTGGAAACTTGTAAGCAAGTGAATTTTATGACAACTGCAACATTACGGCATAAAAAAACAGTTTATTGAGAGCAACTGGTTCAATAAAGGTTTTATATTGGATATTCATTCAACCAAATTAGCGCTTGTTCATAATCATCAAAAAATTTTACAGATTCTTTTGTATTGGATTGTTGTAAATAATTCATTATCTCC
Source organism: Bacillus sp. H1a (assembly GCF_000633475.1). Classification (NCBI taxonomy): domain Bacteria; kingdom Bacillati; phylum Bacillota; class Bacilli; order Caryophanales; family Bacillaceae; genus Bacillus; species Bacillus sp. H1a. Next base: position 8,192 of record NZ_AYMH01000077.1, read on the forward strand.
CCTTCTTCAAGGAGAAACGCAATTGCCTTACTGTGATTCAAAATGGTTTCATTGAAGAACTTATCTTTCCATACTTTTTGAACAGAAAAATGATTTGGCGTGTATCCTTTTCTATTCACCAACAATTTGTATTTCCGACCCTCGGAAATGAATTGCTGACAAACCTGCTCAAAGCCATTAAACCATTCATAAACATCATCTGTTTTTATCTTGCCAATTAGATGGGTAACAATTAAATCTCCTGAAACTGTTGTGCTGATATTCTGTTTACTCAACTTGGAATCATCTCCCTTAGTTACAATTATGCGTAAAAATCTCATAAAATCAATAAGGATAAAATTCTTATGCAATAAAGCAACATTATTTACGAAAAGAGACTTGTTATTAATAAAACAATTCATTCTCTTTTGTTCAAGTAAAAAAAAGGATGCCTCTACTAGACATCCTTTTTTTCTTATTAATTATTCTTTAACATCACTAACAGCTTCTCTTGGCTATACATCCACACTGTAATGATTAAACAAGCAAGTGCTACTTCTGACAATGCCATAAATCCAATTGCATAATGACCTGTTAGTTGGAATAGTAACGTTAAAATTAATGGTGGGAAAAACCCTCCTAGTCCACCTAAAGCTGAAACAAGTCCATTTACAATCCCAGCTTGTTCAGAGAAGTACATTGGAACCAGTTTGAAAATTGTACCATTTCCAATACCTGCACAAAATGCAACTAGTAAACAACCAAATGTATACACGTTCATACTAGGCATAAATGATAAAATAATACCAGATAGTGTTAAGCCGATAAATACGAAGATTAATATTTTAAATGGATTAAACTTATCACCAAGCCAACCACCGACTGGACGCATCATTGTTGCTAATACGATGAATCCTGCTGTCCGCATACCTGCATCTACTTTCTCTAATCCGAAGTGAGATACTAAAAAGTTTGGTAAATATACTGTGAATGCTACAAATGATCCGAATGTTAAAAAGTAAAAGATACATAAAAACCAAAGTTTTCCATTTTTATATACACCTTTTATTTGTTCTATTAATGGTGTATTCACCTTTTTCTCCTTACGATCGCCTAATAAAAAGTTCATAAGTGCAAATGCTGCAAGTAAAACTAAATAACACTGTACAGTTGTTCTCCAGCCAACTGAAGTTGCAATAACAGGTGCTAAGAAGGAAGTAATTGCTGTTCCTGCGTTACCGACACCGTAAATACCATTTACAAAACCGTGACTCTCTTTCGGAAAGTATTTTGGTAAAGAAGTTACCCCTACCGAGAAAACAGCTCCACCGATTCCTACAAATAAGCCACCAATAATTAAATCCATCATAGAATTGGCAACACTAATATAAAAGACAGGGAATAATAAGAGAATAAAACTAATAAAGAATAATTTTCTTGCTCCATAACGATTTGTCCAATAACCAATTGGAATGCGAAGAATAGAACCTAAAATAACGGGTACTGCTGTGACCATAGAAATTTGTCCTGCAGTTAATGGAATATCCACTTTAATATAAGGCATTAATGATGATAAAATGACCCATACCATAAAACCGATAACTAGATTAGAAGTTTGTAAGCTTAATTGAAAATTAGGACTTTTCATCCTGTTCCCTCCTATGTATGCATAGTTATATTAATTCCCTCCAGTCTAATCACGTACTAACATGATTAGACTGAAAAGAATCAACCACCACTTACTGGCGGAATCATTGCTACAACATCACCAGTTTGAATTATGTCATCTTCATTTACATATTCTTCATTTATAGCGACCATAATTTCGTTTGAAATTACTACGTTGTATTTCTTTATAAGAATATCTTTTACCTCAGCAACCGTAATATTTTCACAATCTATTTGCAACGTTGACTTACTTGCTTCTTCTTGCAAATTTGCAAATAATAGTATGTCAATCATCTTCTCATCTCCTTTTCAGGCTCACCATTTACATATGCTACTTTCTCTAACTGATCACCTATCCATGACTCACCATCTTCCCAAAACTCCTTTTTCCAAATCGGAACAATTTGTTTAATACGTTCCATAATATATTCATTCGCCTCATAAGCTGCTTTCCGATGTGGTGTAGAAACGGCGACAACAACGGCAAGATCAGAAATTTGCAATGTACCAATGCGATGTGTAATTGCCACATATGTCCCAGGCCACTTCTCTTCTACTTCGATACCAATTTTCTCAAGCTGCTTTTCCGCCATATTCTTATAAGCCACATACTCTAAATATAGCGTACGGCGTCCTTTCGTAAATTCTCTGACAGTACCAATAAAAGTAGTAACAGCACCACACTCACGCCGAATTACTTTACTTGTAACATCTTCAATCGAAATAGGTGTATCAATTACTTCATAATACGTATGTGTCATCTTGCACCTCTTATCTTTGTCTAAAACATTTTTTACATAGATCACTAAATGGGATCCTAATCTGTGGAAAATCCATCAATCTATTTTTATACTATTTGTATGATCGAAGTGGTTCTTCCCATGGCCACTCGCTTCCTACGTTTGATTCTAATAACAGTACAGAAACAGTTATTCCTGCTTCAAATCCTCTTGTTCCACCCGGTAAAACGATAAATGCATTCGCATCTGCAAGTGAAGAAATTGCACTAGATTTATCTAAACCAACTGGTATAACTTGCAATTGACCATCTACAATTTCCACTTTTCCTCTTACAAAACGAGTAAATGGGTTTGCTTTCGGAAAGTCTTTTTGTAAAATTGCTTCTGCACGATATACATGCGGATCTTTCCTATGCAAATATGTTTGAATGACTGGTCGAACATATAATTCACATCCGACATAACAAGCAGAAGGATTACCAGATAGACCAAATAATAGTTTTCCTTCTAGCTCAGCTACAGTTGTCACACTTCCTGGTCGCATCGCTATTTTATTGAAAAGTACATTAGCTTGTAATCTCTCATAAATAGCAGGTAAATAATCGTAGTCTCCTACTGAAACACCACCAGTTGTAATTAAAATATCAACTTCTTTCATCGCCTTTTTTACAGTGTTATAACACGTCTCTAAATCGTCAACGAATTGTCCATAATACCGTACAATTCCACCTGCTCGTTCAACTTGAGCGGCTATCATATAGGAGTTACTATTTCGAATCTTCCCTTGCTTCAGTTGCTCTTGTACTTCCAAAAGTTCACTTCCTGTTGTTACGATCCCAATAACCGGCTGTCTTACAACATTTACTGAACTATAACCAAATGTAGCAAGAAGCGCTGCTACTCCAGGATTAATAGCAGTCCCTTTTTTCACAAGTAGGGCGTTTTGTTTTACATCTTCTCCTTTAAAAGAAATGTTATCACCAGAGGCGAAAGGGCGTTTTAACTTCATATATGTTTTTTCGTTTTCTTCAAACCCTTCCGTTAGCTCTAACATAACAACGGCATCACAGCCCACTGGAATTGCGGCTCCTGTCATAATACGTACAGCTTGAAATGCTTTCACCTCTTTTGTAAAAACAAAACCAGCCCCAATTTCACCAATAACTTCGAACTGAATCGGATTACTGCTACTTGCTTCTTTTGTATCTTCCGCTCGAATCGCAAAACCGTCGTATGGAGAGCGATCAAAATGCGGGACATCATGATCCGCAACAACATCTTCTCCAAGAATTCTTCCATAGCTTTCTATAAGTGAAACCTTTTCAGTTTCACCTCGATGAGCGTACTCCATTACACGTGCGACTGCTTCTGCCACTGGAATTGGTATACGTTTTTCTACCATTCTTTTTTCACCTCATTTTGATAAGGAGAAACTTTCTTTCTGTTCATCCTATATATTTTGCGTATAATCGTTTTGCTATTTTCATATCATTTGTCCCATGAATAAATGCCCTACCGTCTGTAAATAAAACAAAACGATATTCATCAATTAGAAACGATAGTAAATACGGAGTTTTTTGGACATTCACACTTTTTTGTAAGCGATTTTGAATTTCTTCTAAATTAAGAGTTTTCTCTATTCCTGGACGGATTTGAACGGTATTCCGCCCGCATAACACTTCAGTTTTCATCTGTGATTCAAATGTTAAACTTGGGTACGTGCGTACATTTCCACAAGATGGACATGTACTTTTTTTCTGCCTATTTACTTTTAATGAGAGATATTGATTGTTCCAAATATCAAATGATGACATTGTTCCTCGCAACGACTGAAAATCATCCACCAATATTTTCATCGCTTCTGTCACTTGGTGAGCAACGACCATTTGTACAGCTGGCTGAATGATTCCTGCTGTATCACATGTTGCACCACCCATAGGATGATCCATTAAGCAGCGAAAACACGGTGTTTCCCCTGGAAGAATTGTATACGTTACACCGTAACTTCCAATGCATCCACCGTATATCCAAGGTATATTTTCTTTTTGTGAAATATCATTTATAAGTAGTCGCGTATCAAAATTATCAGTCGCATCTAATATGAGATCCACTTCTTTTGTTAACTCTTCCATTTCTTGCACTGTGACATCCGTTACAACTGACACAATTTCTACTTCAGAATTAATCTTTCTTAAATGCTCTGCCGCTGCAATTGCTTTTGGTTTGCACTGCTGCGCATCTTCTTCTGTATATAACTGCTGCCTTTGTAAATTACTCCATTCGACGTAATCACGATCAGCAATTGTCAATTTCCCAATTCCCATCCTAACGAGAGCTTCTGCATTTGCAGCGCCAAGTGCACCGGCACCGATTAGGAGCACATGCTTTTCTCTTATTTTTCTTTGTCCCATTTCACCAATTCCAGAAAATAATACTTGCCTTGAATAACGCTCCTTCATATGGAATTCTCCTTTCGTTATCCACCAATGTAAGACATTTCAACTTTTGGACGTTTATTTGTACTTTCCGCCGTTCTCTCATCTGAATACCGATCTTTTCTAAACTCCCATATATGTTGTAAAATTTTTAATAGTGAGGCATCCGAAATATTTTCTCGAAGAAGCGTTCGTAAGTCCGTTCCTTTCGTTCCAAATAGGCACGTAAAAAACTTGCCGTCTGCCGAAATACGTGCCCTCGTACAAGAAGAACAAAAAGACTCAGAGACTGAAGTAATAAATCCAACTTCTACATCGCTACCTACATATCGATACAATTTCGCAACTTCTCCAAAGTAACGAGGTTTAACGGGCTCAATCGGATATACACGATTAATTTTCTCTATTAATTGTTCCTTCGTAATGACTTGTTCAAAGTTCCAGCCGTTCGTACTGCCCACATCCATAAACTCAATAAAACGGAGCTGAATTTCTTGTTCTTTAAAATAACGAGCCATAAGAAGAATTTGACTATCATTCATCCCTTTTTTTACGACCATATTTACCTTTACTTCTAATCCAGCTGCCTTAGCCGCTTCAATTCCTTTCAATACAGGTTTTGTGCTTACATTTCGTCCATTAATTTTTTGGAAGACGTGATCCTCTATCGCATCTAAGCTAATATTTACACGTTTTAATCCTGCTTGTTTTAATGCCTTCGCTTGTTTTGCTAAATGAATACCATTTGTTGTGAGTCCAATATCTGTTAAGCCTTCTAGCTTTACAAGCCTTGCAATTAACTTCGGTAAGTCTTTACGCAATAAAGGTTCACCGCCAGTAAGCCTAATTTTTTCAACTCCCATACTTATAAATAATCTCGCTAATCGTTCTATTTCATCGAACGTTAATAAAAACTCTTCCTGTAAAAAAGCGTAATTAGGTCCGAACACTTCCGCTGGCATACAGTACGTGCACCTAAAATTACAACGGTCAATAACTGAAATACGTAAATCTTGAAGTGGCCGCTCTAAAGAATCTTTCATCTTCTCGTGCATCTATATCCCTTCTTTTCTAATCAAATCCTTAGTAAGCTTTCAAATTTTTTATTTGCCTTCATTATAAAAAAGAAGCTACATATTCAATGTGACTTTTCTCACATTACTTTCCCCATTCAAAAATTCTTCACAAATCCGTTCGAATTTTGTTCACATCTCGACCTATTCTCTATACACATTGAAATTTTTTATTGTTTATCTTTTCTTAAACCAAAAGCTTAGAGTCATATATTCCCTTACTGTAAGTATCCGTTTAGAAATTTAAGACTGTCCCTCCTTACGGTCATTGAAATTTTACTTTATTTTTAAAAATAGCTCTTGCATTTTCATCATACTTACATTCACAATAGGAAATGTATTGCTTATAAGAAGAAAGGTGATCGCTGTGGCAAACAGTATGACATTATCTCAAGATTTAAAAGAATTACTTGCATCTGTTGAATATAAAATGCAAATTAAAAAAGGAAGTTTTATTTTTCAAGAAGGTATGGAAGCAACAGAACTCTATATCATCCACTCCGGAAAAGTACAAATTAGTAAACTAAGTGCTGACGGGCAAGAATTAACACTTCGTATTTGTTCGGAATATGACATTATTGGAGAATTAACATTGTTCACGGACAATGCGAAGTATTTATTAAATTCAAAATGCCTTGAAGATGTTGAAGTAGGAGTTATAAAGCGTGAAGCCTTAGAAAAAGCATTACTCCAAAAGCCCGCTCTTGTATTTGAATTTATGAAATGGATTAGTGAACATTTAAGAAGAATGCAAACGAAGTTCCGAGATTTAGTATTACACGGCAAAAAAGGTGCCCTATATTCTACTCTCATTCGAATGACAAACAGTTATGGTATTTTAAAAGAAAATGGGATTCTCATTGATTTACCCTTAACAAACCAAGAACTTGCGAACTTCTGTGCAACTTCGCGCGAAAGTGTAAATCGAATGTTAAATGATTTAAAAAAGCAAGGGACGATTTCTATTTATAAAGGAAAGATTACAATTCATGATTTACAATTCCTAAAATGTGAAATCTCTTGTGAAGATTGCTCTGCCTCTATTTGTAGCATTGAGTAGCATCTTATATAGATGCTACTCTTTTTTCATGCACACAATTATCTCTTATATAAAAAACGAGGCCTTCCATTAGACCTCGTTTCATGTTAGCCGTTAGCTCCTATCCATTTACAGCAGCATTATTTTTTCAATTCATTAGGAATACGTCTTCTGTAAATTACATAACTACGGCTTAAATATTTAATTGGGGCACTAAATACATGTACAAGTCTTGTAAATGGCCATACTGCGAAAAGCCCCATCCCTGCAATAATATGAATTTTAAACCATACAGGTACTTCCATCATATATTCAACTTTCGGTTGGAAAATAAAGAGACTTCGGAACCATGGACCAATTGTTGTACGGTAATCAAACCCTTTTGAGTCGATATTTAAAAACGTTGAGGAAAGTCCTGCCAGCATTACAATAAGTAATAAGATAAGCGCAATATAATCTCCCTTTGTACTCGTTGCAATGATGCGTTTTACTGTTAAACGGCGATACGTTAATATAATTAAACCGATGATAGAAGCAACACCTGCCGGAAGTCCGAAACTAATTGCAACTATATGGTACATATGCTCAGAAATCCCTATTGAGCGGTATACGGACTCTGGAATTAATATCCCCATAACATGACCGCCAATTACGAACATTATCCCAAAGTGGAATAATAGACTTCCGATTCGGAGCATTTTCTTCTCTAATAGTTCACTAGATTTTGATGTCCATCCAAATTGATCATAGTTGTATCTGAAAATATGTCCACCGATAAAGATTGCAAAAATGATATAGGGAAATAACACCCATAGAAATTGATCCATCATTTTGACAACTCTCCTTTCTAATTCATTTGTACTCCCCAGGCGTCGATAGCTAGGAGTACGGCTGCAAGAATTGGTTCGTACATACAGTCTGCTTCTTTTAACTGCCCGTGCAATGCTTGTATATTCTCCTTGTATTTACTCATGATTGGTTCACTATCTTGCTCATTTGCATTTGCAAAAAACTCAAGCAAAAGCGGTAAATAATCAGGGAGTTCTTTATCTGTTACGCTAAAACCAGATTTTTTATAATGCTGTTTTAACTCTAATAATTCAATACCTCTTTCTCTTTGTTCACCAGTGTTCATATAAGTTAAATACATATTTGTCTTTTTACCAAAGTCGAATGTATATACGTAAGAATCAATTAATTGATCGTTCGTTTTATCCAGTGCTTGTTTTATAAATGCTGTAAGTGATGCTTTAACATCTTCCTGTTCAATTGCTTCAATCTCTTCTTGTAATTCAGTTAAAGCTTCTCCCCACCCAAGTTCCGGGTAGGAAAGAAGAAAAGAAGAACAAGAAAAAGCAGTTTGTAAACTTTGTTTCATAATTTTCTGCCCCCTTTATTTATGAAATTGTCGTACAAGAGCCTGGGCCACCCGCGAAGGAAAGACCACAGCTTCCTTGTTCACTATATAAATCTGCAACTTGTTCGCGGTGAGACGTCGGGATGACGAAGCGATCTTTATATTTCGCGATAGCAAGAAGACGATACATATCTTCTACATCTTCTTTCGTTAAACCAAGTTCTTTTAATACAGCTTCATTTGGTTCTTTATTAATTTGCAATGCTCTCATATGTGTTCGCATGACAGCCATTTTTTTCAATGTAAGACGAATATGTGATTCATCTCCTGCAGTGAGTAAATTTGCTAAATATTGAATTGGAATACGCATATTATCAATAGCAGGGAAAATCTCTTCTGCTTGCCAGTTACTACCTTTCCCTTCCACCATATTCATAATCGGGCTAAGCGGGGGAATATACCAAACCATTGGCATTGTACGGTATTCTGGATGAAGAGGAAGAGCAATTTTCCAATCGATAATCATTTTATAGATTGGTGACTCTTGTGCCGCTTTCATCCATTCTTCAGGAATGCCTTGTTTTTTTGCTTCAGCTGCTACTTCTGGATCATTTGGATCTAGGAAAACAGTAAGCTGAGATTCATATAAATCTTTTTCATTTTCAACAGAAGCCGCTTCTTTTACTTTGTCAGCGTCATATAGCATTACTCCAATATATCGAATACGTCCTACACATGTTTCAGAACAAATTGTTGGCATACCAGCTTCAATACGAGGGAAACACATTGTGCATTTTTCAGCTTTATTTGTTTGCCAGTTAAAATACACTTTTTTATACGGACAAGATGATACACAAAATCTCCATGCACGACATGCATTTTGATCCACAAGAACAATCCCATCTTCTTCACGTTTATACATCGCGCCAGATGGACAAGACGATACGCAAGATGGATTCATACAATGTTCGCATATGCGTGGTAAATACATCATAAAGACATTTTCAAAATCCGTTTTAATTTCTTCTTCCATTTTCTTTACGTTCGGATCTTGTAATCCTGTAATATGTCCGCCTGCTAAATCATCTTCCCAGTTTGGACCCCATTCAATTTTGTCGATAAATTCGCCTGTAATTGCTGATTTCGGACGAGCAACTGGTTGATGCTTACGCTGCGGGCTATTTGTTAATGTTTCATAATCATAGTTCCAAGGTTCAAAGTAATCATCAATTGTTGGTTGATCTGGATTGTGAAAAATGTTCATAAGACGCTTCATTTTCGAACCGGATTTCAGCTGAATTTCACCATTTTTCAATTCCCATCCGCCTTTGTATTTCTCCTGATCTTCCCATTGTTTTGGATAACCAATTCCAGGTTTCGTTTCTACGTTATTGAAGTACATATATTCAGCACCTGGACGATTCGTCCAGGTGTTTTTGCATGTTACGCTACAAGTATGGCAGCCGATGCATTTATCTAGATTCATTACCATTCCGACTTGCGCTTTAATCTTCAAGCCAATCTACCTCCTTCAGTTTGCGAATTACAACGTTTAAGTCGCGCTGGTTCCCAGTTGGACCATAATAGTTAAATCCATAGCTTAATTGGCCGTATCCACCAATCATATGTGTTGGTTTAACGTGAATACGAGTTGGACTATTATGCGTTCCCCCGCGGTTACTAGTTAATTTCGTACCAGGTACGTTAATGTGGCGATCTTGCGCATGGTGCATAAATGCCATTCCTCTCGGTACACGGTGTGTTACAACCGCACGTGCTACAACAACACCGTTACGATTAAAGCACTCAATCCAATCATTATCTGCAACGCCAGCATCAGCAGCGTCCTCTTTATTCATCCAAACAGTTGGACCACCTCTAAACAGCGTTAACATCGGTAATGAGTCGAAGTACATACTATGAATCGACCACTTATTATGCGGTGTTAAATAGTTTAGTGTAATTTCTTTTCCTTCTACTTCAGGTCGTGATTTGCGGAACGGTTTATGTTGCAGAATTGGCTTAAATGTTGCCATCGTTTCACCAAATTCTTTCATCATGTCATGATCTAAGTAGAAAGATTGTCGACCCGTTATCGTTCTCCAAGGGATAAGACGTTCCACATTTGTTGTAAATGGTGAGTAACGGCGTCCACCTTTTTCAGAACCCGTAAAGGCCGGAGAAGTAATTACTGTTTTAGGCTGCGCTGTAATTTGTTCAAATGTGAAGCATTCTTCTTCACGTTCTTCTGCTAAATCACGTAGTTTTAAATCGGTTTGTTTTTCAAGTGCTTCCCATGCTTTTACAGCCATATGACCGTTTGTTGTAGAAGAAAGTGTTAATACCGCCTCAGCAGCATTAATTGCTTCTTTTATGTCTGGGCACCCTTTCGCAATAGAATCCGTTCGAACAACTCCTAAGCGACTCTTTAATTGCTCATATTCTGTTTCTGCAGACCAAGAAATCCCTTTCGTACCAATCGGTTGTTTTCCGGCATTTGGTCCAAGTGCTGTCATTTTGTCATAAATCGTTTTATAATCCCTTTCGACAACATGAATTTGCGGCATTGTTTTACCTAGGATCGGTTCACACTCACCTTTACTCCAATCTTTAATCTTGCCAAGTGGTTGCGCTAATTCTTGCGGCGTATCGTGCAGAAGTGGTGTTGCAACGACTTCTTTCATTGGTTCAAGATCGATTTTCTTCGCTAAATCTGACACAGCTTTAGAAAGAGAGGTGAAAATATCCCAGTCAGAGCGTGCTTCCCACGGTGAACCGATTGCTGGATTAAATGGATGTACAAATGGATGCATATCTGTACTGCTTAAATCATGTTTTTCATACCAAGTTGAAGCAGGTAAGACGATATCAGAATAAAGCGCTGTTCCAGCCATACGGAAATCTAAATTAATGAGTAAATCTAACTTCCCTTCAGGTGCTTCTTCATGCCACTTAATTTCTTCTGGTCGTAATGAATCACTATCGTCATTCATTAATCCATTTGTTGTACCTAATAAATGTTTTAAGAAATATTCGTGACCTTTACCGGAACTTGAAATTAAGTTTGCACGCCATACGAATAAGTTGCGCGGGAAGTTGTTTTTATTATCTGGATCTTCAATCGCAAATTTCAGTTCTTTTTCTTTTAGCTTTTGTGCAACGTATTTTCCGATTTCTTCTTGCGTTGTTGCACCAGAAGCAACAGCTTCTTTATATAATTCAATCCCATTCTTCTCGAACGTTGGATATGAAGGTAACCAGCCAAGTCGTGCTGCTAATACATTGTAATCACCGTGATGTTGATAACGAGAGTTGCCCTCAACTGGTGATGCTAAATGTCCAACAGGTGTATCTTCATAGCGCCATTGATCTGTTACGAAATAGAAGAAAGATGTACCGTTTTGTAATTTCGGTGGCCCTTGCCAATCTTTTGCCATCGCAATTGTTTGCCATCCTTCTGCTGGTCGTAATTTTTCTTGACCAACATAATGTGCCCAACCGCCGCCGTTTACACCTTGTGCTCCAACGAGAAGAACAAGATTTAAAACTGCGCGATAAATCGTATCAGAGTTAAACCAATGATTAATACCAGCTCCGACAATAATCATCGAACGACCATTTGTATCAACAGCATTTTGTGCGAACTCACGAGCGATTTGAATAATAAGCTCTCGTTTCACTCCTGTCATTTTCTCTTGCCATGCAGGTGTAAACGGCACATCATCATTGAAGTCTTTCGGTTCTTGCCCACCAAGTCCTCGGTTTACACCGTAATTTGCTAACGTTAAGTCATATACAGTTGTAACGAACACTTCGCCTTCTTCTGTCATAACTTTTTTCACTGGAATTGTACGTTCTAATATTGTATTTCCATCATCAGAGAAGTACGGAATTTGCACCGTTCCAACAGCATCTTCCATTCCAAGTAAAGAAAGACGTGGGTCAATCTTTTCACCTGTTTGTTCATCTTCTAAACGCAAGTTCCATTTCTTTTCGTTATCCCAACGTGACCCCATTGTGCCATGAGGTGTTGCAAAATCATTCGTGTTCTCGTTCCAAAGCACAGGTTTCCATTCCCCTAACTTTGTTTCACGTCCAATATCAGAAGCATTTAAGAAACGATCAGCAACGAATTGATCTCCTTTTTGTTTCAATGTGACAAAGAAAGGAAAATCAGTATATTGCTTCGCATACTTTGTGAAGTATTCCACTTGTTTATCTACGTAAAATTCTTGTAAGATCACGTGCCCCATTGCCATCGCAAGTGCACCGTCTGTACCTTGTTTCACACTAATCCAATCATCAGCAAACTTTGTAGACTCAGCGAAATCAGGACTTACAGAAACCACTTTCGTTCCTTTATATCGAACCTCCGCTAAAAAGTGGGCATCTGGTGTTCTCGTCATCGGTACATTTGAACCCCATGTCATAATGTAGCCAGAGTTATACCAGTCACTACTTTCTGGTACATCCGTTTGATCGCCCCAAATTTGCGGAGAAGCTGGTGGTAAATCAGCGTACCAATCATAGAAACTAAGCATTGGCCCACCCATAAGTTGCATAAAACGGCTACCAGCTGCATGACTTAACATCGACATAGCTGGAATTGGTGAGAAACCAACATTTCGGTCCGGACCATATTTAATTACTGTATAAAGTAATGAAGCAGAAACGAGTTGTAAAACTTCATCCCAATTCGCGCGAATGAATCCCCCTTTACCACGTGCCTGCTTATAAGCACGTGCTTTTTCAGGGTTTTCCACAATGCTTTTCCAAGCATCTAGTGGTGATTTATTATTTTGTAGTTCCTCTTGCCACATATTCCAAAGAACACCACGTACATATGGATATTTCACACGAAGTGGACTATAAATGTACCAAGAAAAACTCGCTCCACGCGGACATCCTCGTGGTTCAAAGTCAGGCATATCAGGACCTGTTGTTGGATAGTTAAGCTCTTGTCCTTCCCATGTTACAATTCCATCTTTCACATAAATGTTCCAACTACAAGAACCAGTACAGTTCACACCGTGTGTAGAACGGATTACTTTATCATGCTGCCAACGCTTTCTGTACACATTTTCCCATTCACGATCTTCATATGTTTCTTGTGTATGATTATCGTTATAACGATCTATTGGTGAAAAATATTTTAAACGTCTCATTAGTGCTGAAGGTTTCTTCTTCATACTGTTCACTCCTCTAATACGTCTCTCTTACATACCCTTACTATAAGAGAGATTGTAAAATACAGATGTGACATTTCGCACAGTTCAAGAGATTGTCAAAAATTCATAAAAAAATAAGTTTGAAAGAAAATATTCGTATACAAAGGTTTCTTTGTTTCGTTGCGAAGGTTTATGGTCAATCGTAATTATTAGGGAATTAGTAAGTGGAGGAATCATCTACTTTACAAAAGAAAAAACGTAGGAAAAGTTCCTACGTTTTTCTTTATAAATATATTAAAAAGAGTTTTGATATTATTTCTATAATGCTATAAGGAAACGATTATAAATTGTATGTAAGGAATTTATTTTTCTTCAACCATACTATTTTATTTCAAGACATATTTTACAGAAACCTAGAAATCATTATTTTCTGTGTTGCCCTTGGTTACGACAACAATTATACTAGATGTAACCTAGATTAATAATCTGAATATTTTTAAAATTAAGATTAGGATTTCCTTTGAGGACATAGAAATCCTAAAGTATATCACCATGATTTTTTTACATATAAGTTCTCAATATGAACTTATATAATACCATTACGAATTACCTCTTAGATTACTATCATACTGCAATAAAATGAAAGAACTACTTTTCTTTAACCTAAATTCTATTTTCCACTAAATGAATTAGAAAACGATAATAAAATTAGGAGGATTACGATGCCCCAACTTGATTCATTACATCCCATTGTAGAAAAAATAATCAACAATATTGAAAAATTAATGGTCGGAAAACGAAAAGAAACGATTTTAGCCTTGACAGCTCTCTTAGCTGAAGGTCATGTACTATTAGAAGATGTTCCCGGCGTCGGGAAAACAATGCTAGTACGTGCTCTTTCTAAATCAATTGACGCCGATTACAAGCGAATTCAATTCACACCTGATTTACTGCCGTCAGATGTAACAGGTGTTTCTATTTACAATCCAAAAGAGCTCCAATTTGAGTTCAAGCCTGGACCAATTATGGGGAATTTTGTACTTGCTGATGAAATTAATCGTACATCTCCAAAGACACAATCTGCCTTACTTGAAAGTATGGAAGAAGGCAATATCACAATAGATGGCATTACAAGACCGTTACCAAAACCGTTCTTTGTAATGGCTACACAAAATCCGGTCGAATATGAGGGAACATACCCTTTACCAGAAGCTCAGCTCGATCGTTTCTTGTTGAAGCTAAAAATGGGATATCCTACACCAGAAGAAGAATTTGAAATATTAAACCGGATGGAAAAAACAAATCCACTCTCCCATTTACAAGCTATTACTACAATAGAAGAATTACTTTATTTACAACAAAGCGTACGGGAAGTAAGCATGGACAAAGCAATCAAACATTACATTGTAAAGCTTGTTAATCAGACTCGTTCTTATAGTTCTATACAGTTAGGTGCAAGTCCACGCGGATCAATTGCTTTAATGAAAGCTTCACAAGCTTATGCATTCATCCATGGCAGAAATTATGTTATTCCAGACGATGTTAAATTTTTAGCTCCTTACGTTTTAGCTCACAGACTCATTCTAAAAATGGAAGCAAGATTTGAAGGTATAACAGGAGAACAAGTTATCGCCAAAATCGTTGCACGAACTACCGTGCCGACTCAAAGGACGATGAACCTTTGATGAAACGACTACTACGAGCACTATATCACGTTACCAAGTTATTGCTAATCCCTTTATGCCTAGTCTTAACATTTGTGTACGCTATGCTTCAAGGAGGATTTGTAAGTTGGTTTTTGTTTTACAGTACGATTCCTATTGGCCTTTATTCACTACTACTCCCCTTCTACGCTTTACGGGACGCTGAGGTAAAACGAATAACAAACCAAAACGAATATGTAGCAGGAGAACAATTTTTAAGCACTATTACAATAAAAAGAAAATTTCCTTTTCCCTTACTTTATTTAGTTATTGAAGATGAACTGCCACCACAATTTACAAGTTGTAGACAAACAAAGATGAATAAGGTAATACTCTTTCCTGGATTAAAACGAAATATTTCGTTTCAATATGTTATTGACACAATCCCTAGAGGAGAGCACACTTTTTCAAGCGTACGTGTCAAAACTGGCGATCTATTCGGTATGATGGAGAAAGAAGTAACTTTTTCAGTTCCAGATACATTTTTAGTCTATCCACAGTATGTAGATATAACGTATCAACAATTGGAAAATCATTTCGAACAAGGAGCGCTTTCAGCAAATATAAATTTAGCAAAAGACTCTACAGTCTCTGTCGGTGTCAGAGAATATAAACCTGGTGACCGCTTTTCATGGATTGATTGGAAAGCTACTGCACGAACAAGCAACATTATGACGAAAGAGTTTGAACAACAGCGCAGCCATAATATCATGATATTCATGGACAGAACCCAATCCCCTCTATTCGAATCAGTCGTAACGTTTACTGCCTCTATTGTAAGGGCTGTCTTGAAGCAAAATTCACCAGCGTCATTCGTGTCTGTCGGAAAAGAACGAACTTTTTTCCCTTTAGACAATGGAGATAGTCAGTTGCAGCAAATCTTTTGTCATTTAGCGAAAGTACAAGCGGACAGTGTATTCCCGCTCTCTCGGAGTGTAGAAATGGAATTAAGAAAAATTTATGAACCCGTAACGATTATACTCGTGACAAGCGATCTTTCTCCCGATATTCAAAAGGCGGCTGACTGTGCTGCTATAAAAAATAGAAAATTAATGGTGTTTGTCGTGAAAGAAAAAGCGAATCAACTCTCACATCGAGAACTAAGTATTCTAGAAAATCTACAAAAACGAAAAATATTTGTAAATGCGGTTTATGAAAACCGGTATACAAACGTGTTTTTTGAGGTGAGCAAATGATAACATTACAAACAAAAAAACAATGGGATATGAGCAGATTCTTTATGCATGTATGTGCATTTCTACTTTTACTAGAATGGCTAAGACCCCTTATTGGTATTACAAACGTAGGTAGATTAGATATTTTTGTAATATTTATAGGAATTTGCTTCACTCTCTCTTTTTTTCAAACAAGGTGGCAGATTCCAATAAAGATCGTCACGATCTTATTCATCATTCATTCCCTGTATTATAAAAATGCTTTTATAAATCCATCTTGGCTAACGAAATTTTTTTCTGATATTTCTCAAAATTCCTCCCTGTTTTTCCAGGGGAATTTGCTAGATATTTCCCCAGTTTTTCCAACACTTTTATTTTTTTTATCATTTTGGTTTTTGAGTGCTTTCATCTCTTTCTGGATGATTCATAAAAAACGTGGGCTGTTATTTCTTATATTGACTATTATTTATATCACAACTTTTCATAACTTACATTTATACAATGCAAACTACGCTATTATTCGTACTGTTGTCATCGGCTTTTTTATGCTTAGTCTTCTTCAAATAGAACGAATAAAAGAGATTGAACACTTACAAAATTATGCTAGAGAAATCTCAAAATTACTTAAACCTCTTACAATATTTATTGTATTGTCAACAACCATCGCATACTTTACTCCAAAATTTGGCCCTCAGTGGCCAAACCCAATGGATTTTTTAAAATTCAACACATCCGAAGCAAGTAAAAAACAAGAAGTTTCTAAAATTGGGTATGGTTTAGATGACTCACAATTAGGCGGTCCTTTTAAACCGGATAATACAATTGTTTTCACAGCACAAGCGCAAAACAAACAATATTGGAGAGTAGAAACAAAAGATTTTTATACAGGAAAAGGCTGGGAGGTTTCTGAAAATCAAAAAAAGGTTTCATTTAAAAATAAAAACGACGTCGTGAGCTGGTACGAACAAAATACAAAAACGGAGACAACCGAAGCAACAATCACTATGCAAAAAAGTGATCCTCACCTTACCTATCCAGCAGGATTAGTATCAGTTGAAGCTTCTTCTGATGTATCATACAGTGTTGATCCATTTTCAGAAAAAATCTATACGATGCACGGAGACTCTTCTACTACTTTAAATTCGTATAAAGTAACATATGAGATCCCGGAGTTTTCCATAGAAAACTTGAAAGCTGTAAAAACGAATGAAGGTCATGAAACAAGTTCTTATTTCATGACAAAGTACACACAACTTCCCAAATCATTACCGCAGCGAGTAAAAGACTTGGCTGTCAATCTTACAAATGATAAAGACAACCGATATGATAAAGTATTAGCTATTGAAAATTACTTCACAGACAATTCTTTTGTATACGAAACAACGAATGTCTTGTTCCCTGCCAAAGACCAAGATTATGTAGATCAATTCCTTTTCGATACAAAAAGCGGCTACTGTAATAATTTTTCGACGTCTATGATCGTGTTACTTCGTTCTGTCGGGATTCCTGCTCGCTGGGTAAAAGGCTATACAGAAGGAACTCTTGAGAATACATTTGCTGGTACAGAAGGTAAGGATGTTTATAAAATCGCGAACAATAACGCACACTCTTGGGTCGAAGTATATTTTCCAGGATACGGATGGATTCCATTCGAACCAACAAAAGGATTTACCAATCCCTATAATTTTATAAATAATACTCCTGCTTCTACTTCACAAAATAGCGAAGAAAATAATTCTAAAAACGAGCAAATACACCAACGGAACAATGAAGCAAAGCTCAAAAGTCTAATAGAAAATACAGAAGAAGCCTCTACTAAAAAGATTACAAATTCTAAAAATGGGTTTTCTTGGTGGTACGTATTCCTCTCAACGATACCGATTAGTATCATGGGATACATTCTCTTCACCACTAGAATGAAATGGATTACATTTTTTATTATTCTTTTCTATAAATACCGAAAAGATGATGCTGTTTATATAAAAGCTTACGGTGCACTTTTAAAACAATTTGCGAGAATCGGTATACCGCGGGGTGAAAGTCAAACATTCCGAGAATATGCTCTCCGCATCGATACACTTTACAACTCGACTGATATGCAACAACTTACTTTCAGTTATGAGAACGCTATGTATCAAAAGGGACAGGCCGCAGCCGAATGGAAGAAATCCGTACACTTATGGGAAGTGCTTATGAAAAAAGCAGCTTCTCTGCCTAAATCAAATGAATTCGATACAGTGATTTAATCTTGATAATGTAAGTTTAAAGAAAACACCTCAAAGACTAAGAGCCACTTTGTTCTTTGAGGTGTTTTTTAATAAACATAATAAAAAGATAGCTAACTCCTAATCGCCTCCGCCATCTCCTGAACTGCCACATACGGATATCGGTACAATAGTAAATACGTACAGTCACGTACTACCAAGTATGCAAAAATTGGTAGCGGAAGTGACCAAAGTAGTGACTCCTAATTATTAGCCAAGTACCTTTTCAATCTCAACCTCTAAATCCACCGGCTTCGTCTGCGGCGCAAAACGCCCTACTACTTTCCCATCTCTTCCAATTAGAAACTTAGTAAAGTTCCATTTTACTGCTTTCATACCGAGTAAACCTGGTGCTTGTTCTGTCATGTATGTATATAGAGGATGAGCCTTGTCACCTTTTACATCGATCTTCGCAAACATTGGAAAGTTTACACCGTAGTTTAATTCACAAAAACTTGTAATGTCCGCTTCTGTACCAGGTTCTTGTCCCCCGAATTGATTACAAGGGAAACCTAGTATTTCTAATCCTTGCTCTTTATATTTATCATATACTTCCTGTAACCCTTTATATTGTGGTGTAAATCCACATTTACTAGCTACATTTACAATTAGAAGTACTTTTCCTTCGTAATCTTTTAACGATTTTTCTTCTCCAGTTATTGTTTTAGCTGAAAAATCATAAACTATCATTTTCCTACCCCTCTCTTCTCTATCATTCTATGTTTATACTATACTACATAAGTGAACATACAGCCCTTTTTACATACTTACGCGCCAAAATGATAGCGCTTTATTTTTGTTCGAAAATTCGACACAAACTACTAGACTTTTATGATGGAAAGTTTTACAATTGAATTGTGAACAAAATGTGACAGTTTATATTCCATTATAAAAGAAAAGGATGGTGTTCATTATGAAAACTGCACAGCGTGAAATGATTTCAAATCGTGAGTTTTATTTCGTACTATATATGATGTTATTGTATGTTACTGGTTGGGTAATCGATGTAAATGGTTTATTCTTAAGCTCCTACTTTAATTTAGCAGGAGAGATTATGCTTCCAATAGTTGGAGGTATTGTTGGACTGTTCGTTATGTCAATTAATAAACAACAAACGAAATAACGACATTACATAAAGGCAGAAGACGAGCTTTCGTTTTCTGCCTTTTTCTTGTTTTAGCGTATAATAAATACATACCGTATATAAGGAGTGGTAAGTATGAAAAAAGTAGAGAAATTATCTTCCCATCTATATCTTATTGATGATTACGACTTACAACATAATGAACGAACAGGTACGTACGTTTTATTAGGTGACGATATTACTTTAATTGAAACTTGTGCAGCCCCTTCTCTTCCCTATATTTTAGACGGATTACAACAATTACATATCGACTTAGATGATGTAAAAAACATTATCATCACACATGTTCATTTAGATCACGCAGGTGCAGCAGGTTTAATGATGGAGAAATGTCCAAATGCTACTCTATTTGTGCATCCGCGCGGAGCCCGTCATATGATTGATCCAACAAAACTCATTTTAGGTGCAAAAGCTGTGTACAAAGAAGATTTTGATAAACTCTTTGATCCAATTCTTCCAATTGAAGAAGAACGTGTTCATATTGTACAACATGGTGATACATTAAAAATTGCAGAAGACCGTACACTTACATTTTATGATACACCGGGACATGCAAAGCACCATATTAGCATTCACGATTCATTAACAAACGGCATTTTTACTGGCGATACAATTGGAATTTATTATAGAGAACTCGCAGACCTTGGTGTAGAGTTATATCTACCGTCAACGTCCCCTTCACAATTCCAGCCAGATGCGATGATTGCTTCTAAAAATCATATTCAAAGTATGAATGTAGATACTATTTATTTCGGTCATTACGGGGCATCATCTCATGTTACAGAAGTATATAACCAACTGGAACATTGGTTGCCTATTTTCGTTAATACTGGTAAAGATGTCTTTGAAAAATATAATGATTTCGATGAGGCGACTAAAGCATTACAAACTTTATTAATGGATTCTATCTCTTCTCATCTTACAAAGTTAAATGTACCATCCAATCATTCCGTTTATAACATTTTACATCTAGATTTAGAAATTAGTGCGATGGGAATTATTGATTATTTCACGAAGCAAGAGAAATCTAAATTCACTATTAACTAACAAAGAAAAAAGATGTATACA
>NZ_AYMH01000078.1:0-13529 GCF_000633475.1 Bacillus sp. H1a
TATGTGATGGTCTTATTTTTTTGTTCCCTCTATTTTCTTACTTAAAACTCCCTTTCTCTTTCACTCTATGTTCACATCAAGGTCACATCTATCTTTTATAGTATACGTATCGGAGCTGTTCCTCCCTAATTTATAAGACATTCCCCAGTGTCTTGAACAGCTTTCCATCCCTAATTAAATTGACATAAATTGTCCCCTTCCTTTGACCATCCTATATGTGATGGTCTTATTTTTTGTTCCCTCTATTTTCTTACTTAAAACTCCCTTTCTCTTTCACTCTATGTTCACATTCAGGTCACATCTATCTTTTATAGTATATGTATCGAAGCTGTTCCTTCCTAATTTATAAGACATTCCCCAGTGTCTTGAATAGCTTCCATCCCTAATTAAATTGACATAAATTGTCCCCTTCCTTTGACCATCCTATATGTGATGGTCTTATTTTTTTGTCCAAATACAAAATACTATTCACACCGCTTTATCAAACATTTTGAGCCAGTCATAACTATTTGGTTCAGTACTTCTAGCTCTATAGCATCCTAAATCAAAAAAGGAGTGACTAATGTCACTCCTTTTTTGATTTACTTCCTTTTTTTGAACGATATTCTTTTCCTTTGTTATCATTACCAGTTTCAAATTCAGTACTAAACTCCTGTTGAAATTGTCCTGATTTCGGTGAACCTTGATTACCGCTTCCTTTACTACCATTACGATTCGTCATATTTTTCCCTCCTTCCTTTATTAGTAGTATGGCGCTCTATCTTTTTTCATACACATTTTATTTTGTATCCCGATTGGTGTGGCTAGTAATCAGCAAGGATGGCAACTACTAACTAAAGTTTCATTTTATAATCTATTATGAAAAAGAGGACCTTCCACATTTAAGGAAGGTCCTCTTTTTCATAGGTAAGCGTTTTCTCATTTGTAATTACTTAAATAAGTTTTTTGGAAATAGAAATCATTACATTCATTTCTTCTTCTGAAAGTGCGGAAAATCTTTCTTGTAAATATTTCTTTTTCTCACTTTCCATTTTTGAAACTAAATCTTTTCCTTGTTCCGTAATCTCTAAATATACAACACGGCGATCTGATGTAGAACGTGAACGGGTTACAAAGCCTTTATTAATTAGTTTTTCTGTGACAGCTGTAATATGGCTATTCGATACATTTAACTCATTAGCTACACGTGATACCATTTCTTTATTCGTGCGATTCAATATTCTAAGGACAATGAACTCATTCCACGGTATGTAACCACCAAATATTCTTCCAATATCATTACGCAACGTGCGGAACATAGCAAAAACATTTGTCGATAGTTCTTCCATTAATTGCTCTCGATTTTGAGACAATTTTGACAGCCCCTTTTATTTAATTTAGTTAAATAAAAACCTTATTAATAATTCTACATGAAATCTTACTTTTTGTCATCTTATTTTCCCGTAATTCGCAGTTTTTCAGAATATATTTCATGATACAATGAAATTGATTTTCCAGAAAAAGGAGTGAGTTTAATGGAGGAGGAGGAAAAGTTCTCTAATTTCAGCCTAAAAGATAAAACAATTATCATTAGTATTATTGCTCTTTTTCTCATTATATTTTTTGCATTTATATTTTTTGTATATGTAGGAATCTTTCAAATTACAGGTATAGAATACTCATCACGAACTGCTTTACTACTCTTTTTTTTATTTATCCTTCTCTTAGATGGCATTACATACTTTATCTTAATCTTCTTTAAAGTACTGTTATATCCAATGACGACAAATATGCCAAATTGGCTCTCACTTTCTCTTTTCTCAATCATCGAAATTACGCTAGATTGGTTCGTCATTCATACTGCCGATGATTGGATAGAAAGCGTACAAATGTCCAACATAGCTGAATTCTGTGTCGTACTATTCTTGTTCGTCTTAAATAAATTATTAAGCGATAAGACAGAGTAAGAATACAAGCTTTTCTATATAAAAATTGGTACAATGAAAGCAAATCATACTAAAGAGGTGTTAATTATGAATTTACAACAATGGTCCGATAAAGGCATGTCCTTTGATACATATGTAAATGAAATGAAAGTAAACCAATATGAACTATTACACATTTACAATAACTTTTTAATTCCAAACGAATTACTTCCCGTTCTAGAAGAACGTCAAAATGATGGCTGGCGTGTTATCGTATTAACAGCTGACTGGTGTGGCGATGCTCTTTTATGTGTACCCGTTATGAAACGAATTTCTGAGGTTGCAAATATTGATATGAGACTATTAATTCGCGATGAAAATTTAGAATTAATGGATCAATACTTAACAAACGGAACTGCACGTGCAATTCCAATCTTTATTTTCATTGATAAAGATGGAAATGAACAAGCTGTTTGGGGACCACGTGCTCCAAAAGTACAAGAATTAGTAACTTCAATGCGCGCTACATTGCCTGAAAAAGAAGATCCAACATTTGAGGAAAAACAAAAAGAAATGTATGCTAATTTCCGTGCTACATTAGCTGATGATACTTCTCTTTGGGAACATGTAATGGAAAGCATGATTGAAAAAGTAGTAAAATAAAAAACCTGCCGAGCTCGGCAGGTTTTTTATTACATAAGGAAGAAATAGAATACCGCAGCTAAAATGAAACGATAGTAAGCAAACGGTGTTAGTTTTACACGTGCTAACAATTTTAAGAATGAAACAATTGCAAGCATCGCAACAACGAATGCAGTTACAAATCCCGTTACAAATAGCGTTACATCTGCTGAGCTTAATACATCCCAGCTTTTAATTAAATCTAATCCACTTGCAGCTACCATCATCGGTACTGCTAAAATGAACGTATATTCAGCTGCCGCTGTATGCGACACGCGAGCTAATAAACCACCACTTATTGTAGAACCAGAACGAGAAAATCCTGGCCAAAGTGCTAAACATTGGAACATACCAATTGTAAATGCCTGTTTATATGTAATTTCATCTAACGTTCTTGCTGTACTTGGTTTTGAGAACTTCTCAGCAACAATCATTAAAATACCGCCAGCAACTAAACTAATAACAACCGGTCCGGTTCCAAATAAAACGTCTTTAATAGCACTATGGAATAATACGCCAAGTACGCCGGCAGGAATCATCCCAATAATAATATGTAATAAATTTAACGATGGCCCTTCTTTTACCTTTCCAATTCCAACTAACGACCATAAGCGTTTCCAAAATACAACTACAACCGCTAGAATCGATCCCAATTGGATTACAACTTCAAAAACTTTCGCTCTATCGCCTTCAAATCCAATTAAGTGTCCTGTTAAAATCATATGTCCTGTTGATGATACTGGTAGAAACTCTGTTAACCCTTCAACAGCACCCATGATTAAACCAATTAACCAATCAGCCACAAGTAGTGCCTCCTTAATAACAAATAATATGTAATTTTTTCACACCTTATCATAATACCTTATCCCTTTTCAAAGTGCATCTTTTTTTTATTGATTTCATATGTTGCATGCGCGTATTTCTTTTCTATTTTTTGATTAGATTGTATGATAGTAAGAGTTTGTTTTTATGCGGAAAGGGGATTTTATGAAAGAAGCCAGTACATTCTCACAAAAGTTAAAACAATTTGTATTACTATTTTTTCCGATTTTCGTAACGCAAATGTCATTATTTGCGATGAGCTTTTTTGATACGACAATGTCAGGACATGCAAGTCCTATTGATTTAGCAGGTGTTGCTATCGGAACGAGTATATGGATTCCAGTTAGTACGGGATTAACAGGAATTTTAATGGCTACTACTCCTATTGTTGCACAGCTCGTTGGATCAAAGAAAAAAGAGGACGTTCCCCACGTTGTCATACAAGCAGTATATTTAGCAATTTGTGCTAGTTTCGTTGTCATCCTTATCGGTTTCTTCGCTGTTTCACCTATTTTAAACGGCATGCGTTTAGAAGAACCTGTAGAAAGTATTGCAGCCCAATTTTTAAGTATTATCGCAATTGGAATTATCCCTTTATTTACTTACACTGTCTTACGTGGATTTATTGATGCGTTAGGGAAAACTCGAACAACGATGATTATTACATTACTATCATTACCAATTAACGTAGTATTAAATTACTTATTAATTTTTGGCCACTTCGGCTTTCCAAAACTCGGTGGTGTTGGTGCGGCAATCGCTTCCGCGGCAACCTATTGGTGCATTTTAATTATTACCGTCATTATTATTCGTACGAAAGAGCCTTTCGCATCTTTCAATATCTTTAAACAGCTATATCGCCCTTCTCTTTCGAGTTGGAAAGAAATTTTAAAACTTGGCGTCCCTATCGGGTTTGCTATCTTTTTTGAAACGAGTATTTTTGCTGCTGTAACACTTATGATGAGTAATTTTAGTACGACAACAATTGCAGCACATCAAGCAGCTATGAACTTTGCTTCCTTGTTATATATGACCCCTTTAAGCTTAGCAATGGCAATGACGATAGCCGTCGGATTTGAAGTTGGAGCAAAACGATACAATAATGCGAAACAATATGGATTTATCGGCATTGGGTTAGCCCTTGCTTTCGCTCTTTTATATTCAATTCTTCTCTATTTCTTTGATGATGAAATTGCTTCTATTTATACGACAGATGCAAATGTTCACCGTTTAGCAAAAGAATTTCTTATATTCGCGATTTTATTTCAAATTTCAGATGCGATTGCAACTCCAGTACAAGGAGCGTTGCGTGGTTATAAAGACGTAAATGTTACCTTAATTATGACATTGATTGCTTATTGGGTAATAGGCCTACCTCTTGGCTACCTATTAGCAACTTATACTGACTGGGCCGCAAAAGGTTATTGGATCGGTCTTATTATCGGTCTGGCATTTGGTGCAAGCTTCCTACTTATCCGCCTCTTTCAAGTACAAAGAAAATATACAACGCAAAACAGCCGCTAATGTTATAGCGGCTGTTTTCCTCATGCATATTTTTTCTTGTAACGTGTAACATAATGAAAAAGAAAGGTGGATACATATGGACGAAAAACAAAAGAAACAATCATTCGATGAAGAATTCGCCCCTGAAATTTCACCTGGATACAGGCAAGATGTACATAAGCCACCTAAATATAAAAACACCTCTTTTTTAATGGGCATTACCATTTTCGCAGCCGTATTACTTGTACTCATCATTTTCGTTTATTTTTAATGGAAGGTGGTCTATTATATGAAGAAACAAGAGTCCAATCGTTCAAAAAGAACTGTTAAAACACAAAAAGGATATGCAGGAGATTCTGTTAATACACTTAAGCAAGTCGAACAAGGAAACTTATACATTGCTCAAAAAGAAATTGGTCAACAAAATGAAAATCTTTAAAATCCCTCTTCTTCTTGAGGGATTATTTATTGTACATACTGTTTTTGTTCTAACACCCTGAATAAACTATTAACCTTTACAATTTTCATTTCATAATTCAATTTCATTTCGCTTCTCTTACCATTTTCAGTACCAGCAACGTATGCTACAGCATGATAGCGAAAACTCTCATCCGTCACTTCATGTATCTCCTCATTTGTAAATTTATACTCTAAATCCCGAAAACTTGAATATGCAAAGCGAATTCCGTTAGAAAAAGAACTGTGCACAATTCTTACTCATTCACCGCATCACTACCTTTTATCAATACAGCCCTTTACTGCATAATCTTGTTTATAACATTGAGACAAATAACGAAATAGAATTTAACAAGAATAAAGAACAATTGAAAGCGACATTACAGGGACGAGATTAAATTCTCTCCCTATATTCTCTCTCCTCATACATCATTAACTTTTTATCCATTTCAACAATAACTTCGTACAATTGAAACGCCTGTAAAATTTGCAGTTGAATTCCAAAAGGAGCATTTTGTTCTTTTAACCATTGAAATACCATCGCTTCATCTTTCATTGCTTATTCCTCCTCTTATAAAATCTGCTACAAATTTACCGTAAATGATGAAAAGCTTTTCATGTCAATAACAAAAAAAGATGCAAAATTGCATCCTTCAATGTACGATATTTTTCTTCTGCGCTGCTTCCTCTTTTACCGCTTCCACTTGACATTCACTACGAAAAGCACAACTCATGCACTCAGAACGAAAATGACGCTCTGTGTAGTACTCAGGTTGTTGCAGCATTTCTTTCATTCTATATAAATCATCCATTCCAGTTATAATATCTTCCTGTTTCGGAACGTACTCATACTTAGTTCCTTCTATTAAATTTATAACTTCAATTTTCCCAGGAATAACACCAAAGGCTTTATAACTGAAAACAGTCATTAGCTTCTGACAAAGAGCTAGCATTTCCTCATTTGCATCAACAACATACTTTTTAATTACAAATGATTCTGTACTCCACTCACCAACTTCAAACGTCAACGAAATATGAACACCTAACTCTTCCATATATGTTTGAAACTTCTCATATAAAAATAATGGTGGTACCTGACTCTCATCTCTTTCAACAAACTGTAATA
Organism: Bacillus sp. H1a; assembly: GCF_000633475.1. NCBI lineage: Bacteria > Bacillati > Bacillota > Bacilli > Caryophanales > Bacillaceae > Bacillus > Bacillus sp. H1a. Next base: position 6,493 of record NZ_AYMH01000078.1, read on the forward strand.
AGTGATCCGTTAGCTTCGCTAAGACAATATAGTACTCCGCCTTAGAAGCAAACATATTAACCCTTACCTTTTTCCAATACTTTTCTAATAGTATTAAAAGAAAAATTTTCGTTTGTTGACCCGCAGGTACTGTGTAATATTCATTAATAATTTGATTCACAATCATTTGTGCTATTTGTTGCCATTCAAATGAAGATGGTTCTCTTCTTTTTATATGACGGAAATAAAATTTATGTGGACAACGCATAAAATCGTATAAATGATAATCTGTCATCGTTTTGATTGAGATTTTCTCATGCAATTGCTCTACATCTCCCTTCCGCCATTAAGAAAGATGTTTTACAAATTCAGCTCCAAACTGTAAACATTTTTCTACATCTTCGTCTTCTGGCGTTAATTCTACTTTTAGTCCTTCTAACACAATCACTGCCCCGCGTTCTTGTAGCTTTTCTATTAAAATATCAACTGCTGCCCCGTATTTCGGATAAGCAGAATCACAAGAACCGAATACTGCCGCTTTTTTACCAGTTAAATTAATTGATTCCATTTCATCATAAAATTCTAAGAAATCATCAGGAAGGTCACCGTCTCCCCAAGTATAAGCGCCTAAAATAATACCGTCATATTGTTCCAAGATAGAAGCTTCTGGTGTATCCATAATATCAATTACTTCAATCTCATTTTCCGTTTCACGAATTGCACCCGCAATATGATCGGTCATTTCCTCTGTATTTCCACTCATACTTGCATAAATCATTACTAACTTACTCAACTGAATCTCTCCCTTTACTATGTATCGCTTTTTCTGTTTTATTTGTGCTATTCTCCTCTACATATTCAGAACGAATTACATATCGTTGCCATTCAATATGCTTATCTACATTTTTACCTTTTTAATCCCCTTCGTAGAAGGGGAAATGCTTTTCTCATTACTATTCCTCATTTATCTTATTGATAATAATTATCAATTTCAACTATACACTCAGATTAATTGAAATTGATTATCAAAGTCAATAACTATTTTTAAAAAAATAGTTAAAATGTACAAGCTTGACCGTGAGCTATTCATATACTATAAATGAGCATAGTTCTTTCTCAACCCTCTCTGACGGAAGAAATAAAAGCAACTGCGATAGAACGCAGTTGCCTTTTTTTATTCTTTATACGTTTCTAGTAACCTTATAGTCGTCTCTAGAAATAGTTCAACCCCATAAATTAGGGCTGATTCATCCACATCAAATTTCGGATGGTGATGTGGATAACAAGTATCGATATTTTTATTTCCTGTCCCTATTTTAATGAAACAACCAGGTGCTTTTCTTAAATACGCTGAAAAATCTTCTCCTCCCATAGAAGGTTCAAGCTTCACAACACGTTGATTTCCAAACAGTTTTATCGCGCTTTCTTCTACTATTTTCGTAATATATTCATTATTAATAACTGGATCATATCCGTAGCGATACGTATATGTATAAGCCCCTCCGTGTGCTTCTGTAATTCCTTTCACGATTTGTTCAATTTTCTCTTCTGCTTCCTCTCTTAATGTTTGATTAAAAGATCGAACCGTTCCCATTAAAATTGCTACACTTGGAATGATGTTATCCGCTATTCCCCCATGAAATTGAGTAACTGAAACTACCCTTTGCATAAAGGCACTTGTATTTCTTGATACAATATGTTGCAAATTTGTAATGATTTGCGCTCCGATAGCAATTGGATCTATCGTTTCCTCTGGTCGTGCCGCATGACCACCCCTTCCTAAAATTTCAATTGTAAACACATCTGGCGCTGCCATCATTGGACCATATACAATCCCTATCTTCCCGCTTTCTAATCCAGACATAACATGCAAACCTATTACATAATCGACGCCGTCCATAACGCCGACCTCCACCAATTCTTGTCCGCCACCAGGATACACTTCCTCTGCATGCTGAAAAAACAGACGAATTTCTCCTGCAAAATCTTCCTTCATATTTGCTATCGTCTCTGCTGTACTTAATAAAATGGCTGCATGTGCATCGTGTCCACATGCATGCATTACACCTTTATTAACCGATGTATAAGACTTACTTGTTTCCTCGTGAATTGGTAAGGCATCTATATCGGCTCGAATAGCAACTACTTTTCCTTTTTTCACGCCTCTTTTAATTGCTAGTACACTATACTTAGTGGGTCTTGTTACTTCAAAATAAGAAAATGAACATAATGTATCATATATAAATTGTGAAGTTTCTTTCTCATGAAACGACAGTTCCGGATGTTTATGAAAATGCCGTCTCCATTTAATAATATTTTCTTCTGAAATAAGACTTTTCCACTCTATCTTCATAATAATTCCCCCTCCCTTTAAAAAACCCTATAACTTGAAACTTTACTCAGTATCCATTGATTATTCACCCACGCCAATTCAGAAATGGAATAACATAAATTGTATTTTCACGTATTCACACAAACCACTTTCTTTTCACATAATAAATCCATTACAAATTCATGCTGAATGTAATATAATTGCTAAGTTAGGGATTTTCTTTTTTAGTATTTAGTGCTAATATCAAAAAAGAGCCTTTTGTCTTATTTTTACCTAAAATGTGGAATTTTGTTTTTTTCACAATAATGTAGGACATGATACCTACAAAGAGCTATTATTTCATTAAGAGAGGGAAAGACATGGAAAGATTAAAAGAGATATGGTCTCGACCACTCATACAATGGGTTGCAAAGACGGTTTATTACCTTGCAATTTTATTTGCATTACTTTGGTTGTATGGATTCCATGATACAAACACAAGTACGTTTATTTACAATGAATTTTAGGGTGGGAACGTTATGAAGTTATTAGAACAAATTGAAAAGTGGGCTGCAGAAACGCCTGATCAAACCGCTTTTGTTTGGCGAGATGCGAAAATTACGTACAAACAATTAAAGGAAGATTCTGATGCGTTAGCACATTGGATTTCTTCTGAGTATCCAGATGATCGTTCACCAATTATGGTTTATGGCCATATGCAACCTGAAATGATCATTAACTTTTTAGGATGTGTGAAAGCTGGGCATGCATACATTCCTGTAGATTTATCTATCCCAGCTGATCGTGTACAACGTATTGCTGAAAGTTCTGGTGCGAAATTACTATTATCAGGGGTAGAAGTAACTGTAACTGATTTACCCGTTCGCATCGTATCTGAAGACAACTTAAAAGATATTTTCTTTACTCATAAAGGGAACACTCCAAATCCTGAACATGCGGTAAAAGATGATGAGAACTTCTACATTATTTACACATCAGGTAGCACAGGTAATCCGAAAGGGGTTCAGATTACTTATAATTGTCTTGTTAGCTTTACGAAGTGGGCTGTTGAAGATTTCAACTTACAAACAGGACAAGTATTCTTAAATCAAGCACCTTTCTCATTCGATTTATCTGTAATGGATATTTACCCGTCGTTAGTAACAGGTGGTACACTATGGGCAATCGATAAAGATATGATTGCACGTCCAAAAGACTTGTTTGCTTCTTTAGAGCAATCGGATATACAAGTATGGACTTCTACACCATCATTCGCAGAAATGTGTTTAATGGAAGCATCTTTCTCTGAGAGTATGCTACCAAACATGAAAACATTCTTATTCTGCGGTGAAGTGTTACCAAATGAAGTGGCTAGAAAATTAATTGAGCGTTTCCCGAAAGCAGCAATTATGAATACGTACGGTCCTACAGAAGCTACTGTTGCTGTAACAGGCATTCACGTTACAGAAGAAGTTGTAAATAAATACAAATCTCTTCCAGTTGGTTACTGTAAATCAGACTGTCGCCTTCTTATTATGAAAGAAGATGGCACGATTGCACCAGATGGTGAAAAAGGTGAAATCGTAATCGTCGGACCGAGTGTAAGCGTTGGTTATTTAGGAAGCCCTGAATTAACAGAAAAAGTATTTACCATGATTGACGGTGAGCGTGCCTACAAAACAGGTGATGCTGGCTATGTAGAAAATGGTCTTCTATTCTATAATGGTCGTCTTGATTTCCAAATTAAGCTTCATGGTTATCGAATGGAATTAGAAGAAATCGAACATCATCTTCGTGCGTGTTCTTACGTAGAAGGAGCAGTTGTTGTTCCAATTAAAAAAGGTGAAAAATACGATTACTTATTAGCGGTTGTTGTTCCTGGAGAGCATTCGTTTGAAAAAGAATTCAAATTAACATCTGCAATCAAAAAAGAACTCAATGAGCGATTACCAAATTACATGATTCCACGTAAATTCATGTATCAATCTTCTATTCCAATGACACCAAATGGAAAGGTAGATCGCAAAAAATTATTGAGTGAGGTTACAGCATGACCGCGTATGGATCATTTTATTTTTTCGCTATAGTGGGCATTTTATTAATACCTACTATCATAGCTGGATTAAAAGGTAAAATATTGCGTAAATATAATGCCGTTTTAACATTAGTAATGCTTGCTATTATCTTCTCTGATAAACCGAAGCAAGCAATGATGTTAGCCGCATTTATTATTTGGCAATATGCCCTTATTAAAGGCTATTTAATTTTAAGAAAACAAAATAATAGTACATTCACGTTTTGTATAGCTGTTATTTTATCGATTTTGCCTCTTATTTTGGCGAAAATTGCACCGTTTGCATCATTTTTACCTGAGTTGAAACTTGTTGTTTTTCTAGGTATATCTTACGTAACATTTAGAGCAGTTCAAATGGTATTTGAAGTTCGTGATGGTTTAATAAAAGAACTTTCTTTCTTTAACTTCTGGGAATTCGTTTTATTCTTCCCTGCGATCTCAACAGGACCTATCGATCGTTATCGAAGATTCCAAAAAGATATTCAAAAGCCGCCTAGTGCAGAAGAATATCAAAATTTACTATATACAGGGCTAAATCGTATTTTCCAAGGTTTCTTGTATAAATTTATTATTGCTTATTTAATAAATCAGCATGTTGTCGATACGGCAATGGCCAAACAAGATACAATTCTTTCAAATATGATTTATATGTATGGTTATAGTATGTACTTATTCTTTGACTTTGCTGGCTATAGCGCATTCGTAATCGGTGTAAGTTATATGATGGGGATTAAAACTCCAGAAAACTTTAATATGCCTTTCATTAGTCGTAACATTAAAGACTTCTGGAACCGCTGGCACATGAGTTTATCATTCTGGTTCCGCGACTTTATTTACATGCGTTTCGTCTTTTTCGCAACGAAGAAGAAGTTAATTAAAAACCGATACACAATTTCGTATATCGGTGCATTTTTAAACTTTTTCGTTATGGGAATTTGGCACATTCAAGGAAGTGCCATTGCTCAATATATTATTTACGGTCTTTACCATGCCGCTCTGTTCATCTTATTCGATATTTTCGAACGAAAAAACAAGAAGCTTAAGTTTTGGCCAAAGAATAAATTTACGCATGTCCTTGCGATTGTAATTACGTTCCACTTTGTATGTTTCGGTTTCCTAATCTTCTCTGGACACCTTAACAGATACTTTTAATGCACCCTTCTTATACTATTAAGAAGTTGCACATATAATATATTTCGGATATAAAGGAGATTTTAAAAATGGCAGAATTCAAAGAGCAAGTATTAGATATTTTAGAAGAAGTATGTGAAAACGATATTGTGAAAGAAAACTTAGATGTTCAATTATTTGAAGAAGGTATTCTTGATTCTTTCGCTGTAGTATCTTTATTAGTTGAATTCCAAGAGCGTTTAGATATTGAAGTTTCTATTTCTGATTTTGACCGTGATGAGTGGGCTACACCAAATATGGTTATTAAGAAGTTGGAAGAAATCCGATGAACAAAGCAAAATTTGGTCCGATGCTTTTAGCATTGGCCCTTTTTGCTGTATTCTTACTTATTCCAACGCGCTTCCTACTTCCACTTGTAAGTGATGAGAAAGTAGAACAAGCTGCGACTTCTTTAAAAGAAGAAAAAATTCAAAGTATGATTTTACAGCAAAAGATGTTAGCAGATCCAAAATATCTTCCGATGTACGGTTCATCGGAATTCGCACGTATGGATGCTTTCCATCCATCAAATTATTTCAAAGTAAAACCTGAAGGATTCACACCATTCCTTCTTGGACGAGGCGGAACACAAGACCTTGTACATGTATTAAACTTTGCATCTACAATGGACCAATTGAAAGATAAGAAAATGATATTCGTTCTTTCTCCGCAATGGTTTGTACCACAAGGTATTGATGAAACACACTTTGCACCTAACTTTTCAAAACAACAAGGTTATCACTTCATTTTCAACGATGATTTAAAACCTGAAATGAAAAAGCAAATTGCAAAACGTTTATTAAACTTTGAGATCGTTAAGAAAGAAACTTTATTAAAAATTTCGCTTGAAGGTATCGCTTATGATGATACGAAGTATAAAGTAAAAGCAGCTGCTGCTAAACCTTTCGCTTATATTTATCGTAACATTTTAGATCGTAAAGATTTATTTACAGCGATGTTTGATATTAAGCCGCATACAGAAACGCTTGATCCATCATTGAAACAAATGAACTGGGAAGAAGCTCGTAAGCATGCTGATCAAACAGGTGCAGTAGAATCAAAATCTAACGAGTATGGTATCGAAGATGATTACTTCAATAGCAAAATTAAGAAGAAATTAAAACAACGTGAAGGTTACTTAAAAAATGATGCTTATGACCAATCACCAGAGTATGAAGACTTACAAATTGTACTTGATTTATTAAAACAATCTGGTGCAAAACCACTCTTCATTTCTGTTCCTGTAAAAGGTCCCTGGTACGATTACGCTGGATTCCCGAAAGAACGACGTGAATTGTACTATAAGAAAGTTCATGAGCAAATTGAGAAAGCTGGTTATCCAATTGCCGACTTCTCAAACCATGAGTATGATAAATACTTCTTAAAAGATCATATGCACTTAGGTTGGAAAGGCTGGGTTTACATCGACGAAGCTATCCAGCAATTTTATAAAGCAAACTAATGAAAAGACCGCTTGAATTATGATATTATCCCCTTTAGGTA
>NZ_AYMH01000079.1:0-8634 GCF_000633475.1 Bacillus sp. H1a
TTCGTCCTCTTCTTCTTCTTCTTCGGCTTCTTCTTCGCCCTCCTCTTCTTCTTCGGCTGTAAAGATAACTTCTGTTTCATCAAGATATTGAATTTCAACCTCTACACCATTATGTGTGCCAGATTGAATCATTTCAGTTAGAGATTTTAGAACTTCCTGTATATCCTCATCCGAATTAACACTAAAACCATTCTCAACATCTAGTTTTATTTTTGCTCTTTTCACATCGGCCATTTACCTAACTCCTTCGATATAGATTTATATATACTATGTTGAAAGAATATGAAAAGCTTAATATATTTGCGGAATTTTCATTATTCGTTTTCCTTGGCGTTCTTTACTAATTTCGCTAGCCATGGACTTTTTGATGATTGATCGTGAGGAATAATTTTGACTTTTACTTTCGGCTTTTCTATTTCAGTTAAAATGACCTCATTTTGTTCCTGGTTTCGCCTTTCTAGCTCTATTACATTTTGAATCCCTTCATCATTTATTTCATCAATTTTTGTAGTTTTTGGCGGGATTTGCTTTTCTAGCACTATCAATCCATTTTTGGGTAACTCTACTGCTAGCCATGGACTTTTTAATGGTTGATCGTGAGGAATAATTTTGACTTTTACTTTCGGCTTTTCTATTTCAGTTAAAACGACCTCATCTTGTTCCTGGTTTCGCTCTTCTATTTCAGTTAAAATGATCTCATTTTGTTCCTGGTTTTGCTCTTCTAGCTCTATTACATTTTGAATTCCTTCATCATTTATTTCATCAATTTTTGTAGTTTTTGGTGGGATTTGCTTTTCTAGCTCTATCAATCCATTTTTGGGTAACTCTACTAATTCTATTTCTTTAATAACCACTAAATTCTCTAGTACAGAAGATTCATTTAGTACAATATTTTTTTGTTGCTCATACTCGGACAATTCCCATCCCATTGGTCCTGGTGGAGAAAACACAAATTTCTCTAAATCTAAAATAGGAATCACTATCTCTTCCAGTTCTGGCTTCATTTTATTTCCCCCCACTATTGCTCTTGATTTCGTGGTAAATATCAGAAAAATTTTGTAAAAATTCTTCCTTAGAATCTTCAAGTGCAATGATATTTTGCAATGCCCAAATATACTTTTCATCAGACCAAGAACGCTTTTGTCCTAAATAGTATTTATGTGCAATTGAACAGAATAAGTGAGGAAACGATAAATCGGTCCAAAGAACACGAAATTGTTTTTCTGATAAGGAATTTTCCGAGTTATAGGCACTTAACATATGAATTGCTAAATTAGTATCCCAAACTGACATTTTTTTCATTACTTTATTTAAAATAATACGTAGGTCTCTTACGGGTAAATCACTTGTAATAGAATGTAGCTCTTTCATAAACATAGCATCATCTATTTCTGCAAATCTTGCCAAAGTAAAATCCTGCTGACAAAAACTTTTAGATGCAATAACTTCTTTTGTCCATTGGTCATAATATGGCTCATTTATTTCTTGTAATGCTTTCTTACCACGTGCTAACATTTTATCGGCGTACTCTAAAAACATAGTTGAAAACAAATCATTTGGAAAAGAGAGTGCAATCCTTTTGTTTCCTTCTAATTCTTGTAATTTCCATCTGAATAATTTATGCCATTTTCCTAATCGACTTCGTATTTTACTTTCCTGCATCGGAATATACCCTTCCGATGCTTGATGAAATTTCCCTGCATATATTAGTACCTTCTCTAATTGTTCTTTATTATAATAAATGACTTCTTTCCCTTGATGTTTATCATATAGTACATACGCATACTCATCAGATCCAATACAAAATCCCCCTCTTTTTGTTTGGTGAATTTTTGTAATCGGTAATCCATTTTGAAGGAGATGTAAATGGGCTCCAGCAATAAATAGCATCCTTTTTGGGTGCATATGTGCTTGTTTTAATATTTTTAATCCTTCTTCTGTTTCAACTTCCCAAATCGTTCTCCCACTTCTGCTTGACTGGAGAATGATATTACTTACTTCAAATGGATAAAAGCTAAGTACCTTTTTTAAATGTTCGCTCTCTAATCCAGTTGTTTCTTCCAATTTTCATCAGCCCCCTCTTAAATTCTATAAAATTTCCCCATACACTTTCATTAGATCCATGGCAACTCGGTTCCAACTAAATTCTTTTTCAACTTTCGCACGTCCATATTTCCCCATCTGTTTTCTGTTATTTTCGCTATTCAATAGATTAATTATTTTTTCTGCATATGCATCAGGATTCTCAAAGTCACTGACAATATATCCATTTTTCCCTTCTTCAATTACCTCAGGGTTACCACCTCGGTTACTTGTAATAATTGGTAATCCCGCTGCCATTGCTTCGTAATGTACCCTAGCAAGAGGCTCTTGCCACTGTGAAGAACAGACAAAAATATCTGACATAGCGTAAAGTGTTGAAATATCCTTCGGCTTAACAAATTTAATAAAGACTACATTTTCTGGAAACATTGCGCCTAAGGTATATAAATGTTTTACATAATTATTTACATTGTCATCTCCAAACCATTTTGAACCAATAAAAACCATTACAATGTCTGGATTTTCCTCAATGATTTTAGGAAGAGCTTGTAGCAAAACATGAGGACCTTTTACTTTGCTCAAGCGTCCAACAAACAAAACCACTTTTTTATTTTGTAAATTTAACAGTTTTTGTACATGATTTTTAACTTTTGTACCATTCACGGTCCATGAAGGATAATATTCATTTACATCTACACCAGAATATACTGTTTTTGTCTTAGGTTTTGCGGTTTGAAAGCGCGAGGTTATTGTTTTTCCTATATAATCACTAACTGTTACAATTTTGGAAACAGCTGCAATACATGCTTCGCCCTCTTTATCACTTATCTTTTCATATGCAAACATTTCATTATGCACACTTAACACAAATTTGGTCTGTGGTGCCGCCTCACGTAAAATCGTAATCCAATTGGGACGATTACATAAATGAACCACATCATACTTTTCCTGTTTCAAATGTTTAATAATATAAGGCAGATATTCCTCTTCTGGAAAACGTATATACCTTACACCACCATTTTTTTCTTCTGGTTTTAAATTAGGATCTGTTATAGAAATAACTGTCACATTTTTTCCATTTGAAGCAATAATGGAAGCAACAGAATCTATATAAATTTGAATAGCTCCACCTCGTACAGCTGGCACAGGTAGCTTTTCAGTAGATATTATCGCAATTTTCACTTAATCTCCCCCCTGTTTCATAAAAATGCAATCCTCTTCATATATTACGAAGAAACCCTTATGTTTGTGAGTTATCAATTATTTTTCATTCTTTATAATTAAATTTGGTAAACATTACTTTTTCTTCTTAAAGGCAAATGGCTAGAACAAAAATGGCCATATACCATACAGTAATAAGAGAGTATAAAAGGATGGTGACATATTTGGAGAATCACAATGAAGATGCGGTATATACATTATCACCCGAAGAGGAGCAAAAATTAGTAGTATTGGCAGAGACAATGATTAAACATTGGGATATTGATGCGACTACAATCGAATTAGTACAAGGTGGACAACTGGCCTTAGTCTGGAAAATTCATACTACAGATGGACCATTTTGCTTGAAGAGAATTCATCGCCCTGAAAAAAAAGCCTTATTTTCCATTCATGCTCAAGATTATCTCGCCAAAAAAGGCATGCGTGTTCCAAGCATAATTCCAAGCAAACTGAATCAGTTATATACAAAACACGGTCCATTTTTATTTGTTGTTTATGAGTGGATTGAAGGAAGACCGTTTGAGCTTACAATGCAAGAAGATCTTGAAATGATTATGAAAGGTCTAGCGGATTTTCATGTAGCTTCTATTGGCTACAAACCGCCACCAGGCATACCTATCTTTACAAAGCTGGGACGTTGGCCCAATCATTACATTAAAAGATTTCAGCAGATGGAAATTTGGAAAACTTTATCCACAACTATGCCGGATGACCCATTTTCACAATTTTACTTAGCTGAAATTGATGCTTTCATTTTAGAAGCAAAACATACACACCAAAGACTATTGGAATCTGAATATACAAAATGGACTGATGAATTACAAACATTCCCCAATTTATGTCATCAAGATTATGGAACAGGAAATTCCTTATTAGATCCAAGTAATCAAATTTGGGTAATTGACTTAGATACAGTTTCTTACGATCTCCCTATTCGAGACTTGCGTAAAATGATTATTCCTTTACTAGATACAACTGGTGTTTGGAATGAAAACCAATTTCAAATTATGATTAACGCATATGAGTCAGTTTCTCCTTTAACAGCAGAGCAGAAGAAAATTATGTTTATTGATATGCTATTTCCATACGAGTTATATGATGTAATTCGTGAAAAATACGTCAGAAAATCACCATTACTTGCTGACGAACTTGCTGGAGCTATGGAATATGAAAGGATAAAGTCAAAAGCTTTAAATATATTAATAGAGGAATTTTAACGAACTTCAGCCAGAATTCTCCTTCCTCCACGCGCAGCATAGGTGGGAGATGAATGGCCCGACCTAACAAAAGTACTTCTGAGTGGTAAAGCATCGTAAAATTTGTTTATAACAGAGTTATTAGAACAAACGTTCGGAGGTGACGGCATAATGAAATTGAACTCCAGGTTTGAAATCCATCCTACAGAAGAACAACAACATACATTAGAGAGATGGATTTCCATTTGTCGTCAGCAATATAACTCTGCTTTGCTAGATAAACAACGATATTATAAACAAAAAAGACTTAACACGGTATGAATTACAAGATCAGCAAAAACTTGATAAAAAGATATATCATTTCTTAAAAGAGGTTCCTTCGCAACCTCTTCAAGAAGTGTTTGCACGCTTGGAAAAAGCCTATAAAAAGTTCTTTAAAAAGGATGCTGGCTATTCAAAAAGGAAAAGTTTTAAAGAATATCGTTCTATTACTCTTACTCAATTTGGTATGTTCAAATATAAAAAGAAGGATGGTTCGTTGTGTACAAGCCGTCGTATGTGTTCTCTCACAAAAGGCGGTAAACTTCTTATCTCGAAATTAGGGGTCATTGATATCAAATGGCACCGTAAATTAGATGGTTGCGTTAAACAAGTTGTCATAAAGCATCAAGGGAACCGTTGGTTTGCGATTTTTTGTGTTGAAAAACACGTAAACCAAGGTTCTATTTGTAATGCAACTAAAATAACTGGTATTGATGTAGGCATCAAAAAATTTGCGGTTCTATCTTATGGAGAAGAAGTTCAAAATCCTACGTTCCTACGCAAAGAAGAGCGTAAATTAAAACGTGCGCAACGTAAACATTCAAAAATAAAAAAAGGTTCGAAGAACTGGTACAAGCAAGTAGCCAAAGTACAACAAATTCATACGAAGATAGCGAATCAATGTAAGGATTTCTTGCACAAACTAAGCTTCAGATTAACCAACAGCTAGGGTGTAATTTGTATAGAAGACCTAAAAATCAAAAATATGGTACGTAACCGTCACCTAGCAAAATCCATCCACAATGCAGCGATTAACATTGAAAAAGCCGGCTTAACGCAAATTGCGTATCAGCCAGCTTTTTCAATGTACACAACATCTATATAACTGTAGGGCAAGGTCTTGTCCGAACAGTATAATCTACGCCTGTGGAGAGCGTGTAAGACCGGATCTCGTAAGGGATAGGCAATGCTTGTAGAATCAGGAAGCCCCACTTCAAGCGGTGATAACCGGTAAGTGGTGGGTAGTTCACTAGAGACATTTAACTTACACAGACTGTACAATTCCAAATAAATTATGTACAAACCAACTTTATTTTTGATGGAGTAGCTATTCCTGATTATGGAAGATATATTCAACAAAAATCCTTAAGTGCCCTTGAAAGATTATGAGTATGAAATAAATAGCAATGCTTTTCCTTTTCACATGGCACAGCTCTATTGCGGAATACATGTCCCTCTGAAAAGGAGTTGGTAGAATAGCCCCTTCAATATAGTATGTTTAACAATTCCTTATGTGCAAATAAAAAGAGCATCCACAATTGTTGGATGCTCTTATATATAAAGTGGCTTCCCCCACACTCCAGTATATGCTTGTCATTCTCAAAGGGTGTAAACAAAAAGACACCTTATTCAGGCGCCTTCTCAAAATATAAGGGGGAGCTCTAACGTACAGATTAACACTTCCCGATGTCACTGCTATTATATGCTTGATACATTTTCGATTTAATTTTGCTATATAATATAATTAAAAATCATTCGTTGCCCTATTGTTTTTTACATTTTAACGAGAAAACTATTCTACATCACCAATTGCTTGAATAGACTCAAGTCTAACATTAATTTTGTTCGGAAAACCTATAATATTACCAGTTGAATTACTTGCTACTTCTATATTTGATCCAATAACAGTAACTAAATTTCGACTCACATTCATTATAAAACCTTTAATATGAATTCCTTCTAAAAACAATACAGTACGTAAATGAAGCAACTGATAAGCATATAAAAGTTCTCTAATCTCATTTGTTAATTCTGCAAAATTATTACTAGAACTATTCACTACTGAATGATAAGAAGAAGATCCCTTTAATTCTAAAGAGGTGTTAGAGGACATTTTTGATTCTAATAAAACATCAGAAGATTTTTCCGATTCTAATAAAGCATCAGAAGATTTTTCTGATTCTAATAAAGCATCAGAAGATTTTTCTGATTCTAATAAAACATCAGAAGATTTTTCTGATTCTAATAAAGTATCATAATTCCTTCCTGATTTAAATGGAGCGATAAGAGGAATCGGATTTATATCAAACAATCTAAATTTACGTTTACCATTATCAGAATTAAAACAAAACTGACACACCTATACCCCTCCTATAATAAGTATGTATTATATAGTAAACACATTATACAAAAATGTACTGGGTATTTATAATACCCAGTACATTTTTTAATTTATTATGCTCCTCGATCATCACTTACCGCTAAAATGCTACTAATCATAACACTAATTTGGTTTGGATTTTCAAGAGCCCCACCATTTGCATTACTTTCTACTTCAACGCCTTTACGAAGAGTAACGAAATCTGTTCCAATTTGTGTAATAAAGCCTTCTACGTGGAATGATGGTAAAAATAATACAACTCTCGCCCCAACCAATTGAAATGCTTGCAACAGAGTTAGAATTTCATTATTATCCATTCTCTATCATCTTCCTTTACTTCTAATTTTGACACCTAACAATGTAATTCTATTAAATTAACTTATTATTAGTTATCAAAATAAAATATGTTCAAGCATAAGAATTGAAATAGACAAGTTGGCAAATATTTTTAGTAATACATTATTAGAATGTAGTGTTTAAAGAATGATTAATAAAAAGATCCTTATTAAACAAATTTCATAATTAAATAAAAAATCCACACTTAACTAGACTCATATACGCACACCATCCTTTCTAGACGAGCATAAAATGTACTAACGAACGAAAGGGGGTAATATTATGGGTTTTGGTTTTGGTGGAGGTTGTGATTTCGACAGATGTGATGATCGGAGAGATCATCACAGAGATCATCACAGAAAAGAAGAAAATCATAGACATGAGAATAATAATCCAGAATTATTACAATTCTTAAGAACATTAACTCCTGGTACTTGTATTGTTATTCAATATGATCGTCAACCGCCTACAAGTGCAACATTCCAAGGTTTTCAAGGAAACAACGTCATTATTTTATCTGACTTTGATTGTTTCCCAGGATTAGCACGTATTGCGGTTAATAGAATTAACGTAATCTCTATAAATTCACCTGATTGTGATCGTTTCTGTTGCAAACGTCGCAGACATTGCAGAGAATGTGATGAGCATGAGCATAAACATGAACGCGAACATGATCGTAGAGATGATTTTTAAAAATTAATTAATAGAAAAATCTTTCCTTTAATTTATAAGCCAACTTGCAAGAAAAACACCTATTAAAAAATAGGTGTTTTTCTTTTCTAAATTTCACCTAACTGAACATAAATAACAAACCATTTTATATATCGGACATATACTATTGTAAGGTCGGCATCCAAATGACCCAAATAAATACCCATGCCAAGAAATAAAACTACAAAGTATTTCTTGGCACCTTCTACATAAAATATTAACAACAATAAATTTAATAAAAAAAGAGCACCCATGGCAGTGGGTGCTCTTTTTTTGATAAGGAGTTTTAACTGTGTATCAAAATAGAATAGAAATGGTTGAACTCGTCCTACATTTTAATATATGCTTGTTCTTCCCGGAAGGTGAAAAACAAAAAGGACACCTTAATTAGGTGTCCTTTCGGGATGTAAGGGGTAACTACATGTTAGAAAAGCCTTTCTGTATCATTGTATGATTATCAATTCTCGTTATAACTAAAATAGGTTTTAAATACATTTATTGTGTAAACTTTCAGGAGCGAATCTCACTGCGACTGCGCTAACCTATCGTTTGAAGTCCCTAGATTTCTTTGGATTATACATATGAACTTTTTCATTTATAGTTGTTGCTCTTGGTCTGCCATGTGCGACAGGTTCAGTTAGTATTGTGAATTTAATCATTAAGACTAATAACCTCACTTTCTTCTAGTTGCGATAGGTAAGACTT
>NZ_AYMH01000080.1:0-48266 GCF_000633475.1 Bacillus sp. H1a
CGTTCAGTTTTCAAAGAACTTGTCTGCCGCTCAGAAGCGACTTTATCAATATAACATTTCGTTATATTTTCGTCAACAACTTTTTTTAATAAGTTGTTTTTCATTTGTTTCTTGTGTTGTCTTCCGTGACAACGAATATAAATATACCAGTTTGATTATTAAAATGCAATAGTTTTTCTAATAAAATTTTTAACTTAGTAAAAAACTATAAAAACAGTACATTTCTTCTATATAAATATAGTTTTGTTAATCCATTATCCATTTAATGAGCAATGACCTCATCTTCCTTTCAATAGAAGATTCCCTCACCCCTCGCTAATTATCCCGCCTCCAATAAAGGAATAAAAAAAGCTTCGGAGAAATCTCCAAAGCTTAGTCTTGTTTATGACGCATAGCCGGGAATAACAGTACGTCACGAATAGATGGTGCATTTGTTAATAACATAACTAGACGATCAATACCAATTCCTAACCCACCTGTAGGAGGCATACCGTACTCAAGAGCTTCAATATAATCATCATCCATCATATGCGCTTCATCATTACCTTGTTCACGCTCTTTTAATTGAGCTTCAAAACGTTCTTTTTGATCAATTGGATCGTTTAACTCAGTGAATGCATTTGCATGCTCACGAGCAACAATGAATAATTCGAAACGATCTGTAAATCGTGGATCTTCATCATTCTTTTTCGCAAGTGGTGAAATCTCTACCGGGTGGCCATAGATAAATGTAGGCTGAATTAATTTATCCTCTACCTTTTGCTCGAAGAATTCATTAATAATATGACCAACTTCCATTGTATCTTTAATTTCTACGCCATGTTCTTTTGCAAGTTCACGCGCTTCTTCTACACTCATTGGATTCCAGAAATCCGCTCCAGAGTGTTGCTTAATTGCATCTACCATATGAAGACGTGTCCATTCTGGTTCTAGATTAATTTCATAATCACCATATTGGATTGTTGTTGTACCCAATACTTTTTTCGCAATATGAGCAACCATATTTTCTGTTAGTTTCATAATATCATTATAATCAGCGTACGCCTCATATAATTCAATCATCGTAAACTCAGGGTTATGGCGAGTTGATACACCCTCATTACGGAATACACGGCCGATCTCATAAACTTTTTCTAATCCGCCCACAATAAGACGTTTTAAATGAAGTTCAATTGCGATACGCATATATAATTCCATATCTAATGCATTATGATGTGTAGTGAAAGGACGAGCAGACGCTCCACCTGCAATTGCATGCATCATAGGTGTTTCTACTTCAAGATAACCATTATCGTCTAAGTATCTTCTCATCTCACGAATGATTTTACTACGAGTAACGAATGTTTCACGACTTTCCATACTTGTAATTAAATCTAAATAACGTTGACGGTAACGTTGTTCAACATCTTTTAATCCGTGATATTTATCCGGTAATGGACGAAGAGATTTCGTTAAAAGTGTAAATCCTGTTGCTTTTACTGAAAGTTCTCCAACGTTCGTTTTGAACACTTTACCTTCAATACCTACTAAGTCACCTAAATCTGCTGTCGTAAATAACTCGTACTCTTCATCTCCAACAGTATCTTTACGAACGTAAATTTGAACTTGTCCGTGTAAATCTTGGATGTGCGCGAATCCAGCTTTTCCTTTACCGCGTTTTGTCATAATACGACCAGCGATAGAAACAGTGATTTCTTTTTCTTCTAATTCTTCTTTAGAGAATTCTCCATATAGACTTACTAAGTCCGTTGTTGAATTTGTGCGTTCAAATCGTTTACCGAACGGATCGATTCCTTGCTCACGTAAATTATGTAGCTTTTCACGACGAACAAGCAATTGGTCGTTTAATTCTTCGTGGTTCATGTTATCCATGATATTGATATCACTCCAGCTCTATTAATTTTTACAATATATACAGTATAGCATTTTCTACTCAACTAGAAAAACTGCCAGCAACTAACTGGCAGTTCTTCTTTCTTTCACGTAATTATAGGAAGTGTGTAGAAGAATGTCAATCTTCTACGCCCCCTTATTAACCAACGTAAATTGTTTGTTGTTTCGCTTCTACTTCTTCTATAAATGCACCTAATACATTTGCAAGGTCTTCACGTGTGTTGCAAGTATTGATACCATTACGCACACTCGCATTACCACGAACACCTTTTAAATACCAAGCTGCATGCTTTCTCATCTCTCTTACAGCAACATTTTCGTTCTTTAAATCGATAAGACGATCTAGATGCAGCATACATACATCAATTTTCTCACGCACTGTTGGTTCCGGCATTAATTCACCTGTCTCTAAATACTTTACCGTACGATAAATCATCCATGGATCCCCAAGGGCAGCACGGCCAATCATAACACCATCTACACCAATCTCATCAAGCATACGCTTTGCATCTTGTGGTGTTTCGACATCACCATTTCCGATAACCGGGATATTTACAGCTTGCTTTACTTGTTTAATAATATCCCAATCTGCTTTCCCTTCATACATTTGCACTCGTGTACGCCCATGGACCGCTACCGCTTGCCCACCAGCACGCTCAACAGCTTTGGCATTCTCTACTGCAAAAATATGATCTTCATCCCAGCCAATACGCATTTTAACTGTAACTGGCTTTTCAACAGCATCTACAACTGCCGCTACCATTTCATATATTTTATTTGGATCTAAAAGCCACTTTGCTC
The DNA here is from genome assembly GCF_000633475.1 of Bacillus sp. H1a. Classification (NCBI taxonomy): domain Bacteria; kingdom Bacillati; phylum Bacillota; class Bacilli; order Caryophanales; family Bacillaceae; genus Bacillus; species Bacillus sp. H1a. Next base: position 2,695 of record NZ_AYMH01000080.1, read on the forward strand.
CCGCATCACACTTAGTGATTTTCGGTACTGGGCAACCCATATTAATATCAATAATGTCTGCTGTTGTATATTTATCTACGTATTTCGCAGCATCTACAAGAGTTTCTTTCTCTCCACCAAAAATTTGTAAACTTAATGGTTTTTCTCTCTCATCGATATATAACATATCTAATGTTCTTTTGTTATTAAGTAATATTGCCTTATCACTTACCATTTCAGCACAAACTAAACCTGCACCGAATTCTTTTACTGTCAAACGGAATGCAGAGTTACACACTCCCGCCATCGGTGCTAATACAACCGGATTTTTCATCTCAATATTTGCAATCTTTAACACTCGACTTACTCCTTCCATCATAGTCACTTTGGCATTAGTTCATCTATTGAGACCTTTAATGCTTTAGCAACTTCTACTACAAAATCTTGGGAAGGCGATCGATTCCCTCTCTCAACTTCACCTAAAACAGATACAGATACCCCTAATTCTTTAGCAAAACCTTCTTGCGTATAGCCTTTTAGCTTTCGAAAAGCACGAATGCGTCTTCCCCATTTTTCTGCTTCCATACCGTTACTCCCTCTCGCCTTTTCATTTCTTCTACTTGTGAACGTGAAATGTCTTGTTTTATATCTTGATTAATCTCTAACAACGGAACGATAACAAAAGCTCTTTCAAACATCCGCGGATGCGGAACAATAAGATTCTCTGCTTCAATATTCTCTTGATTATATAGTAAAATGTCAAGGTCGATGGTCCTCGGACCCCACCTGATTTCCCTTTTTCTTCCTAGATCATTCTCTACTTTTTGTGTTACTTTCAATAATTCTTGTGGTGATAAATTGGTAGAAATTTTTATAACTAAATTCAAAAAGCAACTTTGGTCAGTATAGCCAACTGGTTCAGTTTCATATACAGATGAAATATCGTCAACTTGGATATAAGGGCTTTTGTTTAAAAACTGAATCGCTTCAGTTAAATAAGTATAACGCTCTCCAATATTTGAACCTAACGCAATGTACGCTATATTATTCATGAACGTTCTCTCGTAATTTCTACCGCTACAGCACGATAATGCCCCGGTATCGGCGGATCCGGTTTAATAACCTTTATCGTACATCGTGAAATACTCTCATATTGTGCCAATATATCTGTAGCGATATTTTCAGCGATACTCTCCACAAGCTTATACGTTCTATCTTCAACAACTTTCCTACATAATTCGAAAAGCTCTCCATAATTGACAGAATGCTCTAAGTCATCACTTTCTCCCGCACGCTTTAAATCCAATTCCACCGTTAAGTCCACTTTAAATCTCTGACCTAGCTTATTTTCTTCCGGGAATACACCATGATAACCGTAAAACTCCATATCATGGACATAAATTTTATCCAATTACTTTTCCCCCTTACCAATCATCGCATCCATCATCTTAGCCATACGCGCCATTTCTTTCACATCGTGAACACGAACAAACTCACAACCTTTTTCAATACCAAGGCAAACGGTAGCACCCGTTCCTTCAAGTCGTTCCTCCACCGGTAAATCTAATACATGTCCAATAAAGGATTTTCTTGAAGTACCTAATAGAACCGGATAACCTAGTACGTTTAACTGCTCTAAATTGCGCATCGCTTCTAAATTCTGTTCAGGTGTTTTTGCAAAACCAATACCTGGGTCTAAAATAATGTTCTCATCTCGCACACCAGCATCTTTAGCAATTTTAATACTCTCATGCAAATCAGCCATCATATCAGCCATTAAGTTACGGTAATTCATATTATCGCGATTATGCATTAAGATAATAGGCACATCATAATAGGCTGCAACTTCAGCAATCTTCGGTTCTGCCTTCGCTCCCCAAATATCATTAATAATATGAGCACCAGCTTCAATCGCTTGTTTCGCAACCTCAGCTTTATACGTATCAATAGAAATAGGCAACTTCACTTCTTTTGAAACTGCCTGAATCATCGGAACAACTCGCTTTATTTCTTCTTCTACTGAAACTTTAGCGAAACCCGGGCGAGTAGATTCGCCGCCGATATCAATAATATGAGCACCTTCGTTTTTCATTTCTTTCGCATGGCGCACCGCGGCATCTACTTCGTTGTAACTCCCACCATCAGAAAATGAATCTGGCGTTGCATTTAAAATTCCCATAATTAATGTCTTTTCATTTAAATTCAATGTATATTCGCCGCAGCGCAAATCATAATCCCACTTCAAACTACACATCTCCTCTTCGCAATTCATTTCTGCTCCACAATTGCTCTCTCTGCATTTCATAAAGATTCATAAATCTTTTTGTAACCATCCCCACTTTACCCGGGAAATCTTCCCCCTCTATATGACAAAGAGGGACAATCTCTTGAATGGAGTTTGTTACGAATACTTCATCCGCTGAAAGCAATTCATCTTTTGTAAAGAAACCTTCCTTTACTTCTATACTCAGCTCTTCAGCAACCTTTATAATAAACGCACGAGTGATTCCGTTTAAAATCCCTGTTTCTAATGAAGGAGTATACAAAGTATCTCCTTTAACAAAAAAGAGATTCGAAACAATCCCCTCTGCAACATAACCTGTTTCTGTAAGGAAAATACCTTCCTTATTCACAACATTTCCAATTTCTCGTTTCCCTAAAATATTATTTAAATAATGATGGGACTTCAAGCGAAATGCACCCTCTGGTGTATTTCGCACTTGCTTTAAAACAACCCCTTCTTTTTCCACTACATCCCCCGGGGCTGCTAAAGGTTTTATAAAAACAATAACAGATGGCTCTTCATACATTTCTGTTTGCAATCCTATTTCGTCTATACCTGCCGATACATTAAAGCGCACATACGCATGCTTTAATCCATTCTTAACGAGTAGATTCTCCAAAATAAGCATTACGTCATCTTTTGTCATTGTCCATTTAATTTGCAATGTATCCAGCGCATCCATTAAACGTTCATAATGATCATCCAGCAAAAAGGGGTGACCATTATAAATACGAAACGTCTCAAAAACTCCAAGCCCATATAAGTAACCATGGTCATAAGGAGAAATTTTCGCTTCACTCGCTTCTACATACGCACCATTCACGTAAATTAACATATTGTCACACTTGGACTATATTTACGAATAAAATTCTGTAACAGCTCTTTCCCATGAGAAGTCATAATAGATTCCGGATGGAACTGCACACCTTCAATTGGCAATGTTTTATGACGAAGCGCCATAATTTCTCCTTCTTCCGTCCAAGATGTTACCTCTAAACAATTAGGCAACGTCTCTTTTTTAACGATAAGAGAGTGATAACGTGTCGCGGCAAATGGATTTGGGATATCAGAAAAAATTGTCTGTCCATCATGATACATTAAAGAAGTTTTGCCGTGCATTAAACGTTCTGCCCTGACAACATCTCCTCCAAATACTTGCGCAATTGATTGATGCCCAAGACAAACTCCGAAAATCGGAATTTTACCTGCGAAGTATTTAATAACATCCATGCTAATCCCTGCCTCATTAGGGCTACATGGACCTGGCGAAATCATTAAAAAATCCGGTTTCATATTCTCAATATCTGAAATAGTCACTTCATCATTACGCTTAATAACAAGCTCTTGTCCAAGTTCCCCAAGAAACTGCACTAAATTAAATGTAAAAGAATCATAATTATCAATCATTAATATCATTTCTCTCACCTAACCGTTTCTTCGCTACTTTCTTTTGCACGCCATAAAGCGATTGCTTTTTTTAACGACTCTTTATATTCGTTTTTAGGATTTGAATCAATTACAATTCCCGCTCCCGCTTGTACATGTGCTTGTCCATCTTTGGCAAGCAATGTTCGTATTACAATATTCAATTCCGTATCTCCAGAATATCCAATCCAACCAATTGAACCTGTATAAATCCCTCGGCGAACAGGTTCTAATTCTTCAATAATTTCCATCGTACGTATTTTCGGGGCACCGGTAATTGTCCCACCAGGAAATACAGCCTTCACCAAATCGAAAGCATCTTTATCTTCTTCCACCTCACCACGCACATTAGAAACAATATGCATAACGTGTGAGTATTTTTCAATTACCATAAATTCATCTACTTCAACAGTGCCATATTTACAAACCCGACCCAAATCATTTCGTTCCAAATCCACAAGCATCACGTGCTCTGCTCTTTCCTTTTCGTTTTCAATTAATTCTTTCGCCAATTCTTCATCCTCTTGCTCGCTTGCCCCTCGAGAACGCGTACCAGCAATTGGCCTCGTACTCACTTCTTTTCCTTGCTTTTTAATTAGTAATTCAGGCGAACCACTAACAATTTGAAAATCTCCAAGCTCCAAGTAACCCATATATGGAGATGGATTAATTTCACGAAGACTTGTATAGATTTCTAGCGGATGTGTGTGTAACGTCCGTTCTTGTCTTGTCGACAAGTTTACTTGGAACACGTCACCTGCCCCAATATATTCTTGAATACGTTCAACAGCCTTCATAAAGCCTTCTTCTGTAAAAGCAACTGCTTCATTTTTCTCTTCAGGACATTTAAATGACATAGTCACTTCAGATGCTTCTTTCATCCAAAGATCCTTCCATTCATTTAATCGTTCTTCTGCCTCTTTATGCTCATCTACATAATGCGTAATAATCCATAATACCTTTTCTTTTTGATCATATACAAACACGTCATCAAACAATAAAAAGAATATATCAGGTATATTAATGTCATCCTCTGCAAGAGTAGGTAACTTTTCAATATAACGGATACAATCATAACTAAAGTATCCAATTGCACCACCTTGAAAAGGTGGATACTTCGGATTATAATCCGTTTTCCATTTCTCCATATATTCTTGCATTAAATCTAATGGATTCCCATGTTCTATTGTTTCCTTACCACTTTCACTTATATGTAACGTCTCATTCTTCCCTTGAATTACTGCTACTGGGTCCAGCCCAACAATGTTATAACGACCACCACGTCCACTTTCTAACAAAATATGTTGCGGCTTATCTTGGGAAAGAAATTTATATTGCTTAAAGAAATCTAACTGATATGGAATAGAAAGCGCTAAAGATTTTCTTCGTTGCATATCAACACCCCGTCTTCTTTTATCCCACCCTCTTAAGCTAACCAGCTCAAACTACATAAAGTTATTTACATAGAGAATGATTACACTCGAGGGCTAGTGAAAATAAATTAATTATACTACTTCTTATTTTACATGAAGTTTTCTAGTCATTCACTCTTTTCCTTTTTCCAATCAAAAAAGAAAAAGCATCCTTTTTCAAGGATGCTTTTCAAATCGCATTCAATTATGATTCAAATTGATAAAGTGGTGTACTTAAATAACGTTCACCGTTACTTGGGATAATAACAAGTACCTTTTTCCCTTTACCTAATTTCTTCGCAACTTCTGTCGCTGCATAAATGACTGCTCCTGAAGAGATACCAACTAAAATACCTTCTTCTTTAGCTACTCTTCTCGCATATTCAAACGCTTGCTCTGTTTTCACTTGAATAATTTCATCATATACTTCTACATCCAATGTCTCCGGAACAAATCCTGCTCCAATTCCTTGGATCTTATGTGGCCCCGGCTTTCCACCAGATAATACTGGTGAATCCGCAGGTTCTACCGCATAAATTTTAATATCGTTATACGCTTCTTTCAGCACTTCACCGGCACCTGTAATTGTCCCACCTGTACCAATACCTGCGATAAACGCATCTAATTGATCACCCATTTGTTCAACAATTTCTGGACCCGTCGTTAAACGATGGATTTCCGGATTCGCTTGATTTTGGAATTGTTGCGGTATAAAGTAACCATGTTCTTTCGCTAATTCAGTCGCTTTACGAATCGCTCCACCCATCCCTTCAGGGCCTGGAGTCAATACTAATTCCGCACCATAAGCACGTAATAAATTACGACGCTCGATACTCATTGTTTCTGGCATTACTAAAATCGCCTTATATCCTTTAGCAGCCGCTACCATCGCTAAACCAATACCCGTGTTACCACTTGTCGGTTCAATGATTGTATCGCCTTCTTTTAATAATCCTTTCTTTTCAGCATCTTCGATCATAGCTAACGCAATACGATCTTTAACACTGCTCCCCGGATTCATAAATTCTAATTTTAAGTATACATCTGCGCTATCTGATTCTACGATGCGGTTCAACTTAACGATCGGCGTTTTCCCGATTAATTCTGAAACTGATTGTGCCACTCGCATTCCTGTCACTCCTAACACCGAGTATTTTTATTGGTTTTATTTATATTTAGATTTTGTCAGAAAATTTCCTTTTTGTCAATCCATTTGGATGAACGATTCTACGCTTTAACTCCCTTATTACAGGCTCTCAATTAAGTTTGTAATATCTTCTTTAGCGAATTTATATCGTTCATTACAGAAGTGACAATGAACTTCCGTCTCTTCTTCTTCTGCACGAATTTGCTCTAACTCTGCTTTACCTAAACTAATTAGCACACTTTCAATACGCTCGCGTGAACATGTACAATTAAATTGAACATCCATTGTTTCTAGCACTTTCACTTTATCTTCTCCAAGCACTTCATATAGTAGCTCTTCTGGAGAAAGCCCTTGTTCAATCAATGTTGATACAGGAGGAATTTTTTGCAAACGCTCTTCAATAAATGAAATTGTTTCTTCCTGTGCACCTGGCATAATTTGAAGAATGAATCCACCCGCTGCCAATATGCTATCGTCTCCATTTACGAGAACACCGACACCTACAGAAGAAGGTGTCTGCTCAGAAACTGCGAAATAATATGTGAAATCTTCCCCTAGTTCTCCTGAAACAATTGGAGATTGACCGATAAACGGTTCACGCATACCGATATCTTTAATTACCGTTACAAATCCTTCTGTACCTACCGCTTGATATACACGTAATTTCCCTTGTTCAGTCCCTTCAAAATCAACATGCGGATTCGTTACATAACCACGTACATCCCCATTTGCATGAGCATCGACTAAGATCGGACCAATTGGACCGTTACCCTCTACTTTAATCGTTAACTTCTGTTCGCCTTTTAACATGGCACCCATCATTGTGCCCGCAGTTAACGAACGGCCAAGTGCGGCTGAAGCTGTTCTCCATGTATCATGACGTTTTTGCGCCTCACTTACTGTGTTTGTTGTACGTACACTATACGCACGTACTTCTCCATCAAACGCTAACGCTTTTACTAAATAATCTTTCATACTTATTTATTCACCCTTCTCATGCTGTAAATTTGCATTACGTTCATATAACATATACAAACCTTTTAACGTTAAAAATGGATCTACAATATCAATTACATTTGATTCTTCTGAAATTAATTTTGCTAACCCACCTGTTGCAATAACTTTCGGTTCTTGTTTAGCTTCTTCTTTCATACGCTTAACAATACCTTCCACTTGTCCAACGTACCCATAAAGAATACCTGATTGCATTGCACTTACTGTATTCTTCCCAATAACACTACTCGGTTTTGTAATTTCAATACGAGGAAGCTTTGCTGCTCTGCTATATAACGCCTCTGCCGAGATCATAATTCCCGGTGTAATAACGCCACCCATATAATGTTTCTCTTCGTTAATATAACAATATGTAGTAGCCGTACCAAAATCAACAATGATAAGAGGACTTCCATACAAATGGATACCTGCTACTGCATTTACAATTCGGTCCGCGCCTACTTCACGTGGATTTTCATATTTAATATTCAAGCCAGTTTTTATCCCAGGCCCCACTACAAGCGGTTTAATTTTAAAATACTTTTCGCACATACGCTCTAAAGCGAACATAATTGGCGGTACGACTGAAGATACTATAATACCTTTCACATCTTCAAAAGAAAGACCTTCATGCTCAAGTAACTGCTTTACAAGCATCCCATACTCATCTTCTGTTTTATGACGATCTGTTTCCATGCGCCAATGCTGGCGAAGTTTCCCCTCTTCAAATACACCTAGCACCGCATTTGTGTTCCCTACATCCAATACAAAAATCATATTCTCACCACTTATCTTATTTAATCTATATTTGTGCAGTATGTATAAAACTTATAAAAACATCATATCACACATACTTATATATTCAGCTTTTCTATCCTCATCATTTTACAAAAAGATCACTCTCTATTTCAATTTTTAATACGAGTTTTATTTAAATTCTTTTGCCACTTAAATTTATTCCACAAACAAAAAAGGAGTGACTATCGTCACTCCTTCATCTCTTACTTATCTTCTGTGTCTTCATCGTCTTTCTTCATATTGATGTTTACTTTCACATCATCTGAAGATGTTGGACGCTCAGGTAATCTGCCATAATCATATAAATGATTAATTTGCTCTGCATCTAATGTTTCTACTTCAAGTAACGTTTTCGCAATAATATCTAGCTTATCACGCTTTTCAGTAAGAATTTGTTTCGCACGAGCATAACAGTCTTTCATAATAGTTTGCATTTCCACATCGATTTCATGTGCAATTGCATCACTGTAGTTTTGCTCTGAATGGAAGTCTCTTCCTAAGAACACCTGACCACCTTGCGAGCTACCGAATTGCATCGGCCCAAGCTTATCACTCATACCGAATTCTGTAACCATACGTCTTGCAATACCAGTCGCACGTTGGAAGTCATTGTGAGCACCTGTACTCACTTCACCAAATACAATCTCCTCAGCTACTCGACCACCAAGTAAACCAGTGATTTTATCAAGTAACTCTGGTTTTGTCATAAAGTAACGATCTTCTTTCGGAAGCATTACCGCATATCCACCAGCTTGACCACGAGGGACAATTGTTACTTTATGAACGATATCTGCTTCATCCAGGACAACACCAATTACAGTATGGCCAGCCTCATGGAATGCAACGATATTACGTTCTTTTTCAGAGATAACACGACTTTTCTTAGCTGGACCTGCAATAACACGATCCGTTGCTTCATCGATGTCACTCATATCAATTTTCTTCTTATCTTGACGCGCAGCTACTAAAGCAGCTTCGTTTAATAAGTTTTCAAGATCGGCACCAGAGAATCCTGGTGTACGAGTTGCAATCGCCCTTAAGTTGACATTCTCATCAAGCGGTTTATTACGAGCGTGTACTTTAAGTACAGCTTCACGACCATTTACATCTGGACGATCTACTGTAATTTGACGGTCAAAACGACCTGGACGTAATAACGCTGGATCAAGAATATCAGGACGGTTTGTCGCAGCGATGATAATAATACCTTCGTTTGCACCGAATCCATCCATTTCAACAAGCAATTGGTTCAACGTTTGTTCACGCTCATCATGACCACCGCCAAGACCCGCGCCACGTTGACGTCCTACTGCATCAATTTCATCAATGAAAATGATACAAGGAGCATTTTTCTTTGCATTTTCAAATAAATCACGTACACGGGATGCACCGACACCGACGAACATCTCTACGAAGTCAGAACCACTAATAGAGAAGAACGGAACGCCTGCTTCACCTGCAACGGCACGTGCTAATAAAGTTTTACCTGTACCTGGAGGTCCCACTAATAGAACACCCTTCGGAATACGGGCACCAACTTCAGCGAACTTACGAGGGTCTTTCAAGAATTCAACTACCTCAACAAGTTCTTGTTTCTCTTCATCCGCTCCAGCAACATCTCTGAAACGAATTTTTTTCTTTTCATCATTGTATAGCTTCGCCTTACTTTTCCCGAAGTTCATAACACGGCTACCGCCGCCCTGAGCCTGGTTTAATAAGAAGAAGAATAAAATGAAGATAATGACAAACGGAATGATAGAAGTGAAGAACGTTACCCAAGCACTTGTTTCTTCTGCTGGTTGATACTTAACTTCAGCCCCTTGCGCCTTATCATTAATTTTCTTTTGTAATTCCTCAGTATTTGGTGCATAAGTAACAAATTGTTCTCCTTGGCTAGAAGTATTGAATTGTCCTTTTACTTCAAACACACCATTTTTCGGTTGAAGCTGCACATTACGCACTTCACCTTTTTCAAGTTTAGTAATGAATTTATCGTAGCTAACTGATGTCGTTTTTTGCGTCGAACCATTAAAATAGCTCACGATTCCAATTACTACTAAGAATATCAGTAAATAAAAGATGGTATTACGGAAGATACGATTCATTCCTAACCTCCTCTCACGGCATAAACACTATAGTAAATCGTAACATAGAAAAACTTTCCTATACAATTGTAACGCCTGTATTTAATTAATTTGAGTAAACACTTGGTTTTAATACTCCTACATAAGGAAGATTACGGTATTGCTCTTTATAATCTAATCCATATCCTACAACAAATTCATGAGGAACAGTAAATCCAACATAATCTGCTTTCAGATCAACCTTACGGCCTGTTGGCTTATCTAATAACGTAACAATTTTTACAGATTTCGCTTTACGATATTTAAATAGGTCCACTAAATAGCTTAGCGTAAGACCGCTATCAATAATATCTTCAACGATTAAAATATCGCGACCTTCTACAGAAGTATCAAGATCTTTTAAGATTTTTACTTCGCCTGTCGAAACTGTAGAGTGGCCATAGCTAGATACAGCCATAAAATCCATTTCAAGATATGTATCTGTTCTCTTTAATAAATCTGCCATAAATGGCATTGCGCCCTTTAGTACACCAATTGCAAGAGGTACTGTATTTTTGTAATCCTCTGCAATAATCGCACCTAGTTCGTGCACCTTTTCCTGTATTTGTTCTTCAGAAATTAATACTTTTTCGATATCTTGATTCATCATTTCATTATCCTCCCGGAAGACTCCTTGCTTTTGTAGTGAATAATCATATATTTATCCCTCTTTGCTATCTCTTTCGAAGTAGCAAATGCAGATCGTTTCAACAAGGGTACCCAAATAATATTTCCACTTGCGTCACAAACGATCGGCCATTCTTCTCTTTTTTCTTTTGGTACTTTCGCTTCGATAAAAATAGCTTTTATCTTTTTTGTACCATCCATACCTTGTATTGACATGCGATCTCCATTTTCCCTAGAACGGATACGAAGTGGATACGATATATCATTATACTTAGCAACAAATACTGTTTCATTCATGCTACTTGGTATATCTTCGCTCACCTCTGTTACAAGTTTATCCCCATTCGACAATGTAATTGTCCCAGGTACTGATAAATCTTGCGAAAAAGGAGAAACAATTTCTTGTTTAAATCCAAAGCTACATTCTTCGTATGTGCGAACAATTTTCAAACCACCCGGAAAATCAAGTGAACCTGAAGGTTGTGTCCGCTTAAAAAATTCGATCACCTTGTCAATATGTATAGAAGAAAGCGAAGATGGAATCTTATATTCATAAAGATAGTTTAATATTAGTTGAATCCCTCTCCTTTGTAAAGGCATAGACATGGATTCAAAGGCAGGAATTGATAAGCTAATTTGTTTATCGCTTTTTTTTGTAATTACTTTATTCATCTTCTCAAAAGCTAATTCCTGCAAATATGCCTCATCCTCTTGCATCTGCACGCTAAATTTTTGAAATTTCTCATGCATTTGTGGATTTTCCTCTTTCAAATAAGGAAGGACATATTTACGTAATCGATTCCTTGTATATACTTCCTTTTTATTACTCGGATCTATACGTGGGATTACTTTTAGCTTATTACAGTAATCAACAATTTCTTCCTTAGTTACTCCAAGTAACGGCCTAATTAAATATCCATTATGAAAAGGACGCTTCACTGCAATTCCTGCGTACCCTTTCGGAGTACTTCCTCGTACAAGGCGCATTAAAATCGTCTCTACTTGATCATCTCCATGATGGCCAAGAGCTACATATCTCGCATCATATTTCTTCATTATTCTTTCCAAAAATGCATATCTGCATTCTCTAGCAGCAACTTGTGCATTCATTCCATATTGCTGTTGATATTGCGACACATTAACCCTTATCGTTTCGCAAATAATTCCTAACTCTTTGCAAAGATTACGTACAAACTGTAGGTCCTCATGAGATTCATCACCTCTAAACATATGATCCACATGGGCTACTACAATTTCGAGCTGCTTTTCTGCTCTTTTTTCCAACAAATAATATAGAAGAGCCAAAGAGTCAGGGCCACCAGAAACCCCTACAACAATTGTTGAATGTTCCTTTAATACATCATGCCGCTTTACAAAGTCATCTACTTTTTCAACAAATGTATCTTTCAACTTCGCAATCACCTTTCATTAAACAAGAACAGCAACATTAGTTACCTTGTATATAATGGTACAACTTTTACAAACATTGTGCAAAAAAAAGATGTACAAAATTCACATTTTTATCTTACATCCCCTCTGTATATTCACAAAAGTAATAACATTACCTTTTTTAATCAAAAAGACCTAGGCATTTACCTAGGTCTTTTCAGTAATAATTTAATTTATTGCGCCTGCATTCCTACTATTGGAATCGTGGCCCACTTCGGCATATTTTTCTTTACCTTTGCCACCACAATAGTCATATCATCATTTATATAACCATCGCCAGACCTAATTACTTCTTCCATGATAATATCAGCAATTTCTTGTGGATCTTCTGTTTGTAGTTCTTTAATTTTACGTTTTATCCATAATTCGTGATTCTCCACATGTTGCGCTCCCTCAAAAATACCATCGCTCATCATGATAAGAATATCTCCCGTTTTTAATTGCTCACCAACCACATCAACTTCAACATCTTCAATGATTCCAATCGGCAAATTACTTGCTTCAATTTTCAAAATATTATTTCCGCGTTTAACAAAACTTGGCGTCGATCCAACCTTTAAAAACTTCGCACTCGCATCCCGTAAATCTACCATAGCTAAGTCAAGTGTTGTATACATCTCCTCTGTCGTTCTTAAAGAAAGAATTGAATTGATGGACTTAATCGCTATTTCCTCATCAATACCTGATTGAAGTATCTTTTGTAATAATTTTACCGTTTCCTTACTCTCCATATGAGCCCTTTGCCCATTTCCCATACCATCACTAATCGCAAGTGCATATTTACCAACACTTAAATCCATCATCGCATAGGAATCACCTGAAACAAATCCACCACCTTTTGCAGCTGTGGCCAATCCTGTATCAAGAGAATACGTCTTCGCTGAACCAAATGATATTAAACTGTGACCATTTGGATAAGAGGATTTCTCCTCATGCTTAACGACAATATTTTCTTTTAAAATATCTGAAAGCATCGGCGCAACCAACTTCTCACATTCTCCATGCTCATTAGATGCAGCTGGAATCAACATTTCAATATCAATGCTTCCTCTATCTAAACAATAAATATCAACATGCTCCACTTCGACGCCGAAATCGCGAAATGCTTGCAAAATCTGTTCTTCTTGCACTTGGTGGTTTTCTCGTTCTCGCTGTATCTCCTTAGCGAAATCTTCCATTACTTTTGATACACCTAGTAATTGCTCCGCTACAATTCTACGATTTTCTTTCATTTGTTTGCGTAATTTCTGTCCCTCATAGAAGTGATCTAATTCACCCGCTACTAAATCTGTCACTTTCTTCCCTCTCACACAATGCTTGTCCCATTCGCGAACTAACTTCCGATTATGTTGCAACGTTCCTTCTTCCGTTTCGCTCATTATTTGTTTCATATAATCGTACGTTTTATCGAAATTAACTACCCAGCATTGATCTTTTTTAAAGCATGTTTGGCATGTTTTCGCAGTAATTGTACTTAAAAATAAATCCGCTTCTGTTTCTTTATCTTCCTCTTCCACATATCCATATACAGAAAAGCTATTAGACAAAGCAGCAAATACATTAGCAAATTGATTGATTTTGTTCGCCGTAACATCGCGCATCCTTCTTAAATATTGTTGTTGATCTTGTGAATGCTCCTGTGTACCCGGCATAAATTTAGCAATACGATCCATAACAAGTTTCGGTGTTAATAAGAAGAAAACAATTGCCACACCAGATTCAATTAAAGTTGTTACAATACTTGTTTGCTTGTCTACATATAACGTAATTAAACTTGTACCAATTAATAAACCTAAACTAACTCCTATACGTTTCCCTTCTTTTAACAATCCACCAAGCAATCCTGAAAAGGCAAGAAGACTAAGTTGAGACAAGCTAGACACATTCGCTAAACTTAATATTAATCCAGTAACGACTCCCACTGTGGATCCTGTAGCCGCACCGGCAATAAAGGCAAATACTAATACTAAATATCTAGTGAAAATATGTTGAATAGAAGCATCATAAACAAACCAATCTGTTGTACCCGTTAAAACAGATGCTAGTAATATAATTAAACAAACAATTTCTTCTGTTTCTAACGCTTGTTGTTTCCCTTTCCTTTCCACTAAAAGCGGAACACTTTGTAAAAATATCATCGTTAATACGAAGCTAAGCCCTGCTTCGATCGTACTAACGAGCAAATCATACATGGTGACAGTTTGCTGTGCAAAATATACAACAACTAAATGTGCGGTTAATGCGGAGATAAATACTTGGAATGGCACAAGTCCAACAGTTTTACGTGTAAACCGACTAAAGAAGATATTATAAATAAAGAACGTAAAAATAGATGCAAAAGTAAAAAATAAATTATCTATCGAAACTGAAAGTGCCCCACCCATGAGAGCTAAGAACGCGAGCGGCATTTTATCTCGCTTCATAACATAGACAGCAGCAAAAAACGGCAATGCAAACGGTAAAATGTTTGTTAATATATATGCTCGTCCCAAAAGAAAACCAATTACAACAATAATGAATCCCCATCTAAAGAAAACTTGTTCAAACTTCATTCGCAACTTACTCGTCCACTTTATTGTCCCAAGCTGACTTTCATTCATCGCCAATGCACTTGTATTCATAGTATTCCTTCCTGCTTTAGGCATATTTTTAACACCACCTGCATAGTTTAATTACTATCATTATAAAAGATGATTATTGGGATTTTTGTCAAAACAACAGTTCTCACTTTTATAATCGTTCGACTTTTTATTCGAAATAACTCTACATATATACATGGTATTTAATTTATTTAAAGATAATTAAAAGAATGTTCAGAAAATATAGGGCGATTTTGTAGAAGTATTGTATGTCTGAATTTATTTAACAAAAAAAGACCATGCAAATTTGCATGATCTTTTTAGATGACCCGTACGGGATTCGAACCCGTGTTACCGCCGTGAAAGGGCGGTGTCTTAACCACTTGACCAACGGGCCGTTAAATTAAATATAGCGGCGGAGGGGATCGAACCCCCGACCTCACGGGTATGAACCGTACGCTCTAGCCAGCTGAGCTACACCGCCATGTCGTCTTATTTAACGGACAATTAGTATCTTACATCAGATATGCTTTAAAGTCAACACATCTCAAAAACTTTTTTAAAATATATTCTTCCATATAAAAAAGCACCCCGAGTAATCACTCTGGGTACCTCTCTATATGTTCAGAATTAAACGGACTTATTATCCGCGACGTGCGCCACGGCCACCACGTTTAGATTCTGTGTTACGCTTTAAAGAAGTTAAACGATCTTCACTATCTTTTAAAAAGCGTGCCATCTTTTGCTCAAATGTTTCTTTTGGAGCTCGGTCGTTACCGCCACCGCGGTTATCTCTGTTGAAAGAACGATTATTACGTTGTGGACGTCCAGAACGTTGTTGATCACCACCGCGTTGGTATTCACCACGTGGACGATCTCCTTCTGTCTTTTCACGTTCTTTCGCTTTTTTAATAGATAGACCAATTTTCCCATCTTTTTCAACATTAATAACTTTTACTTCTACTTGGTCGCCCACTTTTAAGTGATCGTTGATATCTTTCACATAATTATCAGCAACCTCACTAATATGAACAAGACCCGTTAAGCCTTCTGGCAGCTCCACAAAAGCCCCAAAATTTGTAATACCTGTTACTTTACCCTGTAACTTGCTGCCTACCTCGATTGACATAAAAAAAATGCTCCTCCTTAGTGGTTAAAAAGTCAAATTTTACTTTATTATATATAATCCTAAAATATAGTGTCAATAAGACATACTCTACTTAGAAACAGGAAAAATTATCTCCCCTTTTCCGGAGAAGAAATAATCCCTTCTAGCAATCTTTAAAACGTACTCTTCATCATTCAACTTTTGAACTTCATCTTTTAGATTCTTTTCTTTTTTCGTTAATGAATCCAGTTCTTTTTTCATGTCCTTAACTTTTGCTTCTTTTGCTTTAATGGAACTGTTTTGTTGATAAAACGTCACACTAATACTAGCAATAATTGTAAAAGCAAAGACAAGAAAAACCGCTAAACGGCGATAAAGTCGCTTCCCGTTCTCATCCGTTTGTATTATATGTTCTTTAACAGGATTTGGACTCTGTTTTTCGATTGTTCTTTGTCTCAGTTCCCTCATTTCCGAGGTCCCCCTAACTTCTTTTTTATACGCTCCAATAATTGGAAGATATGTCCCTTCAATTTTGCTACGTATTGCAGGAACCCTACATGCTTCATTATAAAAAGTTTAACACGATTAGGGAGAAGTTTCCATATGAGCGAAGCAATAAATCGAACAGGCCAGACAAAAACTTTCCATATAAAAAGTAATATCCAAATCACCATTTTCCATAACACATGTCCAATTGAAAGCAGTATACGAAATAAGAATAATATAAATGCAATAAATAGCTGCGCTATAATAATAACAGGTTTTATCATGAGTAGCTGTATAATTCGAACAAAAAATTGTGTTGTTTGTACAAAAATATAGATGAGAAAATTTAACATCTTCATGTATAATGCTTTCAATAAGCTTTGATATGCTGCAAAACCACATAATAACGCCAAAAATACATATATACGTAGTTCAGCTTCATTCACAAGCAGTAATACATAAAAAACGAATAATGCTTGGACAATCCAAAATAGTATATCGTGTATAAATACAAGCCAACGCTTACGCTCTTGGCGTTTTAAAAACCGTTGATATGTATCTAAAGATGCACCAATCCAAGCACCCATTCCAATCATTGAAAGCATTGTATACAACTGGACTGTTAGGCTCATTTAAACAACTTACTAAAGAAGCCTTTAGTTTTCTCCCCTTGGTTCTCATCAATATACAGCATCTCATGAACTTTCCCTTTAATCGATACAACACCCTTTTCTACATCTAAATTCTTCATTTGCAAATTTTGACCACGAATTGTTAAAAAGCCCATTACAGTCTCGAGTAAAAATTCTTCGCTATCAAAACTCTCCACTTGCTTTACACCAGTAATATCGATTACACGCCTGCCACGCATGATAATATCATGCTCTACAGAAACATTTTGTTGATTAGAAGACATAGGTGAGTAACCATTATTCACGAAAATCCCCCCATAGCTTTATACTAGCTAATAGTAATGTATGAAGGGGCAACCGACTTTAGAACAAGCCTTCTTCCGCTTTTACTTTTTCTTCGCGAACCATACTATACATGTTTGCCGCATCTTCTTTTTTAGTTGTTTCTTTCAATTCGTTTACTTTCACAGTTACTATTTTTTGACCGAAACGAATTGTTAATTCATCATCCACTTTTACATCTGAACTCGCTTTTGCCACTTGGCCATTGATCGATATTCTTCCTTGATCAGATACTTCTTTTGCTAATGTTCTTCTTTTAATTAAACGTGATACTTTCAAAAACTTATCTAGACGCATATCAAATCCCCCTATTAGCGCTCTGTTTGTTTTGCCTCTTCCCATAAAACATCTAACTGTTCTAATGATAAATCTTGCATTTCTTTATTCATTTCAGCTACTTTTGCTTCCATGTATAAAAAACGGTCCATAAATTTCTCATTAGTTGAACGTAACGCTTCTTCTGGATCTAAGTTATAATGACGAGCTATATTAACAAATGCAAATAGTAAGTCACCAAATTCACCTAGCATCTTTTCCTCATCCATATTTATAACTTCTTGCTGGAATTCTTGCCATTCTTCTAAGGCTTTCTCTATCATCGGCTGCACATCAACCCAATCAAACCCAACTTTTCCAGCCTTCTTCTGAATTTCATAAGCACGCATTAATTGCGGTAAACTTTTTGGAATTCCAGTTAAAACAGATTCTTTTACGAATCCTTTTTCTTGTTTTTTTATTTCTTCCCAATTCACAATCACTTCATCAGCATTATTTACATCTGTATTCCCAAACACATGTGGATGACGACGAACCATTTTCTCAGATAAAGTTCGAATAATATCATCTATTGAGAACCAACCTTCATCCTCTCCAATTTGGGCATGGAGCATAACTTGCAATAATATATCACCCAGCTCTTCTACTAAGTGATCATCATCCTCTTCATCAATTGCTTCTAACACTTCATACGCTTCTTCAATTAAGTATTTCTTTAAAGATTGATGCGTCTGCTTTTTATCCCACGGACAACCATTCGGTCCACGCAGATCAGCAATAATTTCTCTAAGCACATCAAACTGCTGATATAAGGACGCACGTGCCTTAACTGGCGGTACATATACACTCGTTAAATTATTTAATTCCGTTTCATGATCTAACATGTATAACGGTACCTTTTTCACTTGCTCAAATGAAGTTCCTGCAGCTGTTACGATGTACACTTCGTAATCGTCTGACAACATTTCCATTAACGTTAGCTTCACATCCGAAGCAACGAACGCATCATACACTTGGCAAAAGATTAAATGTTGACGTAATTCTAATTGCCCTCTTTCAAATGATGTAGCATCAATTAATTGGAATCCTTCGATCGGATCAATTTTTAAACTTGCAAACATCGGATCAAGGAAACTTTGTCCACCTTCAATTCGCACTTCAACATTTGCCACTTCTCCTTTTTGCAAAAGGAGCTGAACTGTTCTTTCTGCTACAAGCGGATGACCTGGAACAGCATAAATAATTTCTGCACCTTTAGCTTGTTCCAGTAATGTATTCGCGATTGTTTCATATACGATTTCAAATGTATCATGTGCTTCATATACATTATCAAAAGCCGTATACTTTATACCTTCTTTTTCCAATTCTTCTATAACTGGATGTTCCTTCGTTCTAACAAACATATGGTCCGCTTCTTTTATCTTTCGATATACACCCATCGTCAACTGATCTAACTCGCCAGCACCTAATCCCAAAATAGTAATGATTCCACTCACAACCTGTCACCCCTATCCACTCTTCTTTAATGAACCTTCTTTTTTCTCTTGTTTCATAACGGTTCCTAATTCTTCTTTTGTAAATACACGTAATTTTAAAATTAAAAACATATATGTCAATCCACCAATAGCTACACCTAACAATGCTTCAATCGTTGCGACTCCTCTATGCTCTGTATCAATTACTAATCCCGACATTTGTGATACGCGCATAAACACTATTAATACAAATCCCATACCGATACCACTAATAGCTACACCTAACATATTCCGCTTATCAATAAGCGACTCCGATACAGATTGCATAAGTAATACACTATTTAACAAGGCAATTACAACAAGCGCAATTAAAGTTGCAATCGCAGCTCCTTTAACACCAAAATATGGCATTAACATATAGTTTAAAACTAACTTCAAACAGCCTCCAAATACAACGAATAGTGCTGGTTTTAATGTCTGTCCCAACCCTTGCAAAATAGAAGCAGTTGTAATTGACAATGAACTAAATAAAATAGATAAAGATAAAATAGATAACACATCTGATCCATCACTATTTTCAAACAACATAATATTTGTAGGTTGAATAATACAGGTTAATCCAATAGCCGCTGCACATCCAATAACAAATGTTATTTTCATTGCTAACTTTACCTTTTCTTGAATAAATGAAAGATCTCCTCTTTCCTTCGCCGCTGTAATAATAGGAATAAGTGACAATGAGAAAGAAGTTGTCACAACAGTACCTAATTGCATAAGCGGGATACTTCTATCATAAATACCTTTGAGCATCTTTGCATTTTCAACTTGCTCTCCCGCGCGGATAAGCAAAGTATAAAACGAAACAGAATCAGCCATTTGTATAAAAATAAGGACTAAATTACTAACACAAATCGCTAATCCCTGCCAAAAAAGGATTTTAACAATCTTTTTTTTATTGCTAATGCTCTTCCAACTTTTAAAGAAGATAGCACGAAAATCATGACGCATATAAAGTAAAAGTACGATAATCCCAATAAGCCCGCCTGCAATTGAACCTAACATAGCACCTGCACCGACTGTATATAGATCAAATCCATGAGCAATAAGGAATAGTGATAAAAATACAATAATAGACACACGAATCGTTTGTTCAATTACTTGTGAAACAGCCGTCGGCATCATATTATTGAACCCTTGAAAGTACCCTCTCGCTACAGATAAGAATGGCATTAGTAGAAACGAAAATGAAATAACACGCAATAATTTATCTAAATGTATATCGCCCATAGCCGATGCAATTGTTTCGGCACCAAAGAACAATGTGAAAAATCCTACGAAGCCAATCCCTAATAAAAACCAAAAAGACACACAAATAATTTCTTCTGCTTCTTTTTGTTTTCCTCTTTCTAATCTTTCTGCGACCATTTTTGAAATAATAATGGGAAACCCATAAGTAGCTAAAATTAAACAAAATCCATAAAACGGATAAATTTGTTGGTAAATATAAAAACCAATATCACCCGCTATATTTTGATATGGAATACGGTAAAAAGCGCTTAATACTTTCGTAACAAAACTTGCGATTGTTAATATAATAGCCCCACGCCAAAAGGCTTGATACTTCTTCGCTTCCATACAAGAAAACTCCTTTTTCTATTCTCACCCCTCGTATTATATCATAAAGAAAAAAACAAACTCCCTTGCATACACGAGTAATAATGACTTCTTTCAGTTTCAAAAATATTCAACGAAAAAAGGTAGCAAAGTGCTACCTTCATTCGATATACCTATATCTCCAAATAATTGATTTCTTAAGAAGAAATATCATAATTAGGAAAGATTGCTACTTCTAAAATTCGATATGACCTTACTGCTCCATTTGTTTCGCTAAAAAGCTTGCAGCTGTATTTACTGACTTATGCTCTACTTCACTTATAATAGCCTCTTTAGAGAAGATAATAACAGCTCCAATTGGATCTCCATTCGCAACAATCGGGCCAATTGTATAGGAGCTAACTCTTTCTGCTACTCCATCAATAATTGAAATTTCGCTTTCATCTGTCATAATTACAGACTTACGCTCTTCCATTGTCTTCTCAATTAAATCGCCAACACTTTTATTTAAGTATTCTTTTTTAGATACGCCCGCTACTGCGATAATAGAATCACGATCGCATACAAGCACATTATGTCCTAAGCTATCGTATAAAGCTTCCGTATATTCTTTTGCAAAATCACCTAGTTCACTAATCGGAGAATATTTTTTCAAAATAACTTCTCCATCGCGATCAACAAAAATCTCTAAAGGGTCTCCCTCACGGATACGTAAAGTTCTACGAATTTCCTTCGGAATTACTACCCTGCCTAAATCATCAATTCGACGTACGATTCCAGTTGCTTTCATTCTAATGCTGCCTCACTTTCTACTGATGATCAAAGTGGTGAATTTACCTGTTCATGTAAAAATCACCAACTGTTAAACATAGTATTTTACACATTAGTTCTTCTATGCACGTCGAATTGCATTTTTTTATCTTATATTAGGCATTTATTACTTCTTTTTTTACATCTGGCAAACC
The DNA here is from genome assembly GCF_000633475.1 of Bacillus sp. H1a. Classification (NCBI taxonomy): domain Bacteria; kingdom Bacillati; phylum Bacillota; class Bacilli; order Caryophanales; family Bacillaceae; genus Bacillus; species Bacillus sp. H1a. Next base: position 24,409 of record NZ_AYMH01000080.1, read on the forward strand.
TTTTAATAAATTTTCAGCAATTGTTAACCATTTCGATGTCTCTAAACCATTCGTTTTCATAACAATTTTCAATTGTGAACCTTCCATGCCAAGACCGATCATACGACCAAAGCTATTCCCAAGCATGAATAATTTTCCACCATCGATATTTTGGCTCGCTTGTTCAGAAAACAGGAATGTTACTTCAAATTTATTTTGCTTAATTAACTCAATTTGTTCTTTCATTGCCAACACTTTAATGTTTGCGATTTGTAATAAATAACCAACTTCTTGTGGATAATCACCAAATCTATCGATCATCTCTTCCTGCAACTCTTCAATATCCTCAATTGCAGAAACACCTCTAAATTGTTTATACATCATAATTTTTTGTTTACTATCTGAAATATAAGCATCCGGTAAATATGCATCTACTTCTAAGTCAATTTCAACATTAACCGTATGTTCAACTCCGTCTGTTCCTCTACGTTGTTCAATTGCATCTTTTAACATTTGAGAATACAGATCAAATCCGACAGAATCAATAAATCCATGTTGTTCTGCCCCTAACAAGTTACCCGCACCACGAATTGATAAGTCTCTCATCGCAATTTTGAAACCAGATCCAAGTTCTGTGAACTCTTTAATTGCCTGCAAACGCTTCTCTGCAACTTCCGATAACACTTTATCACGTTTGTATGCAAAGTATGCATACGCGACGCGATTAGAACGTCCAACGCGCCCACGAAGCTGATACAACTGCGATAATCCCATACGATCTGCATCAAATACAATTAATGTATTTACATTCGGAATATCTACACCCGTCTCAATAATAGTTGTACTTACAAGAACATCATGCTGTCCTTCTAAAAACGATAGCATAACAGACTCTAATTCACCTTCATTCATTTTCCCGTGTGCGTATGTTACACGCGCATCTGGAACTAACATCGAAATTTCATCTGCTTTTCTTTCAATATCCTCCACACGGTTATATAGGAAGTAAATTTGACCACCCCTTGCAAGCTCTCGCTCTATCGCTTCTCGCATTAACGCTGGATTATACTCTACTACATATGTTTGTACTGGGAAACGATTCTCTGGCGGTGTCTCAATAACAGATAAATCGCGCACACCAAGCATAGACATATGTAGGGTACGTGGAATCGGCGTTGCCGTTAATGTTAACACGTCAACATTTGCTTTCAATTGTTTAATTTTTTCTTTATGCGTAACGCCGAATCTTTGTTCCTCATCAATAATAAGAAGTCCTAAATCTTTATAAGTAACATCTTTAGATAAAATACGATGCGTTCCGATTACAATATCCACCGTTCCATCTTTTAAACCCTTAATCGTTTCATTTTGTTGTTTCCGCGTACGGAATCTACTTAGTAACCCTATATTAATTGGGTAATCTTGAAAACGCTCTCGAATTGTTTCATAGTGTTGTTGTGCAAGGATTGTTGTCGGTACTAAAATCGCAACTTGTTTTTCATCCATAATTGCTTTAAATGCCGCACGAATAGCTACTTCAGTCTTTCCATACCCTACGTCACCACAAAGAAGCCTATCCATCGGACGTCCGCGTTCCATATCTTTCTTAATCTCTTCAATAGAACGTAATTGATCCTCTGTCTCTTGATATGGGAAAGAAGATTCAAATTCTTGTTGTTCTGCCGTATCTGGCGTATATGCATAACCTTTTGAAGCTTCGCGCTCGGCATATAATCTAATTAGGTCATCTGCAATGTCTTGTACAGATTTTTCAACTTTCGTTTTGACCTTCTTCCAATCATTTCCGCCCAATTTATAAACTTTTGGATCCTTACCTTCAGATCCTACATATTTTTGCACTTGGTCAATTTGTTCAATTGGAACGTATAACTTATCATTACCTTGATATTTAATATTTAAATAATCTTTATGAACACCGTTAATCTCTAATGTCTCAATACCTAAAAATTTACCTATACCATGGTTTACATGAACTACATAGTCCCCAACTTTTAATTCCGAATAACTTTTAATACGTTCAGCGTTAGATAACTTTTGTTTGCGTTGCGATTTTTTAACTTTCTTATGAAAAAGCTCTTTTTCAGTAATAACAACAAATTTTTGCATCGGCATTTCAAATCCTGCATGTAAATCACCTACAGCAATTTGTAACCTTCCAGGCAATAAGATATCTGTGGCCTCCACAATATCTGCATCAATATCATAATCACTTAAAATATGTTGTAATTTTTTCACACGTTCATCATCTGTTCCGAGCACAACGGTCGTAAACTGTCCTTCATTCCATCTATCAATTTCAGTTTTTAACAACTGCATCTGCCCGTGGAAATCTTGCATCGTTTTACACGTCACATTCACAATGTTTTGCGGGTGTGTATGTGCTATATGACGTAAGAATAACGTTAAATATACAAAACTTCTTTTTTTATGATGAAGAAACTCCTCAAATGAGTGGGAGAAAGATAAATCCTGAATAATTGTTCCTTCACCAAGAAGTGAGATATACCATTCCGCTTCTTCTGTTTCAAGATGTGATGCTGTTTCTTGAATACGGGAAAGCTCATCTAAAATAACTACACCATTTTCCGGTAAATAATCTATCAGACTAGCAGGTTCTTTATAAAAAATAGATAAGTATTTAAACATTTGTTCTATACTTTGCCCATTTTTCAACATTTCAATTTCATGACTTACCGTCTCAAGCACCGTAGTCTTTAATTTATCATCGGAAAGCTTTTGCATCGTTTTAGTCAAACCTTCTTCAAGCTGCTTGATTCCCGATTTCAATTCTTCCTGTGAAAATAAAAACTCTGTTGCCGGGCCGAACCTAACACTTTCCCTTTTATCTTGAGAGCGCTGTTCTTCCACATCAAACAATCGAATAGAATCGACTTCTGTATCGAAGAATTCAATACGAAATGGTAATTCTTCAGTTAATGGATAAATATCTAATATTCCCCCGCGCAGACTGAACTCCCCTGGAGCTTCTACCATCGACTTACGCTCATAACCAATATGATGTAAAGTATGCAAGAGTGCATCTAAATCAATCTCTTGCCCTAGATTGATTTCAATTTGCCTTTGCTTCCACAATTCTTTTATTGGTAAAAATCTACGTAGTCCTGCAACTGGCGCTACAATAATCCCATTCTCTCCCGCAGCTAAGCGATTTAACACTTCAATGCGCTGCGCCTTCAATTCTGGACTTGCAACACCAATTTCTGACGCAATCAATTCATTTACTGGATATAGCCATACATCTTTTTCACCAAGTAACGCCACTAAATCTTCATGTACTTTTTGTGCTTGGTATAAATTGTGCGTCACAATAAGTTGTGATTTTTTTGTTTTTTTATATAAAGCTGCCATTAATAATGAACGAGAGGATGTTGCCATACCTGATACAAGTTGCTCTTTCAACCCATCTTCTAGCCCATTAATAACCGATTGTATCTCTTCATTTTTATAAAATTGCTCTAATAAACCTATCATTATCAAAACTCCTCTCAACATAAAGAGCAAGTTACTATATTTTATGCAAATATTTTGGAAAAAGAAAACAGAAAAATGCTTTGGACATGCCAAAGCGACAACATTTTATTGCAGAAATTTTTCATATTCATAATACTCAGGATAAGATGCGAGCGTTTCTTGACACGATTCACAAATCGTTTTTATATATATATTTCCATTCTCATGAAAATGAATCATATCCACTACTTCTTGCTCTGTTAGTTGAAACAAAACGTCGCTATATACTTTTTCTGCGATAATGGAACCTACATTGTTCCCACAATGTCTGCAGTAATAATATCCTTCCATACTAGCCTCCTAAATATCCAATTACTACTAGTATGGGTTAAAATAAAATAAAATATTCTCAATTATACGCTTAACTATTGAAAGTATTCATGATTTGAAGAAAAGGCTTATTTAACCATTCCTCACATGCATCAGCTGCTTTTTCAATGGACTGATTGACACCGGAAGTTTCTTCAGACGTAAAACGCCCTAATACATAATCCACTACCTTCATCCCATTTTTTGGACGATCGATTCCCATGCGGATACGTTGAAATTCTTGTGTTCCTAAATGCGAAATTGTTGATTTTACACCATTATGTCCACCCGCACTACCTTTCATACGAAGGCGTAATTTACCTACAGGAATATCTAAATCATCGTACATGACAATGAAGTCCTCGACATCAATTTTATAATAATCCATGAGCGGACGGATACTTTCTCCAGATAAATTCATATATGTAAGTGGTTTTAGTAAGATTACTTTTTCCCCGTTAACAAAGCCTGTACCAAATAACCCTTTGAATTTTTGTTCATTCAAAGAAATATTCCAACGCTTTGCAAGTTCATCAATCGCCATAAACCCAATATTATGCCTTGTTAATTCATATTCTCTACCTGGGTTCCCAAGTCCTACTATTAATTTCATTCTTGTACCACTACTTTCTTTTTTCGATACGAAAAGACGTAACCAAGCTTGGTTACGTCTCATTCTATCCAATTAATTGAATAATACACTTACAGATTCTTCTTCGTATACACGAATGATTGCTTCTCCGATTAATGGAGCAACTGAAAGTTCATGTACCTTATCAATTTTCTTGTCTTCTGGTAATACAATAGAGTTCGTTACAACTAACTCTTTAATGTTCGAATTTTGAATACGCTCAATTGCTGGGCCAGATAATACTGGGTGTGTACAGCAAGCATATACTTCAGAAGCACCGTTCTCAACAAGAGCGTTTGCCGCTAATGTAATTGTACCAGCTGTATCAATAATGTCATCAATTAAAATTGCTGTTTTGCCTTCAATGTTACCGATAATGTTCATTACCTCTGATACATTCGGACGAGGACGACGCTTATCGATAATAGCGATTGGCGCTTTAAGACGATCTGCCATTTTTCTAGCACGAGTTACACCACCGTGATCAGGAGACACGATTACGATATCTTTAAGACCTTTTGTCTCAAAGTAATCTGAAAGAATCGGTACACCCATTAAGTGGTCGATTGGGATATCAAAGAATCCTTGAATTTGTGGAGCATGTAAATCTAGAGTGATTACACGAGTTGCACCTGCTGTTTCAAGCAAGTTTGCTACAAGTTTCGATGTAATTGGTTCACGAGAACGCGCTTTACGGTCTTGACGCGCATAACCATAGTAAGGAATAACAATATTAATTGTTTTTGCAGATGCACGTTTTAATGCATCGATCATAATAAGTAATTCCATGATATGTTCGTTTACTGGGAAGCTTGTAGATTGAATAATGAATACATCGCAACCACGGATACTTTCTTCAATGTTAATTTGAACTTCTCCATCACTAAAACGATCAACAGAACATTTTCCTAGCCCTACTCCAATATGCTTTGCGATTTGCTCAGCAAGTTCCTTATTAGAGTTTAAAGAGAATACTTTCAAATTAGAATTTAGATATTGAGTCGACATCTAGATTAACCCTCCACATTATGATTTTTTCTTATTCAGCAATTGATCAACATAGTCTTCTTTGTTAACTTGACGTGCACGTGCTACTGATAATGCTTTTGATGGAACATTCTCTGTAATTGTAGAGCCTGCTGCCACATAAGCACCATCTTCAACTGTTACAGGAGCAACAAGATTTGAATTACATCCAATAAATACCCCGTTACCAATCACAGTTTTAAATTTATTCTTGCCGTCGTAGTTCACCGTAATTGAACCACAACCAAGATTCACGTCTTCTCCAACTTGTGCATCCCCGATATAACTTAAGTGTGAAGCTTTACTTCTATTACCAAAAACAGTTTTTTTGATTTCCACGAAGTTTCCAACGCGCACTTCATCTCCAATAACTGAATCTGGGCGAATATGTGCAAATGGACCAACCGATACTTCTGTACCAAGTTTACTTTCATGTACAGTAGATTGACGAATTACCGTACGATCTCCAATTTCACTATCGCGAATTACTGTATGTGGTCCAATTTCACAATCAGAACCAATTACAGTGTTACCCTCAATAACTGTTCCTGGGTGAAGAACTGTATCACTGCCAATAATTGCATCAGCAGAAATGTATGTGTTACTTGGATCAATGATTGTAACACCATTCACCATATTCTTTCGGTTGATACGGTTTTTCATAATAATTTCCGCTTGCGATAGAGCGACTCTGTCGTTAACACCTAACGTTTCATCGAAGTGCTCTGTTTGATAAGCTGATACGATATGACCTTCATTTTTTAAAATCTCAATAACATCCGGAAGGTAATATTCACCTTGTACATTATCATTTGAAACTTTAGAAAGTGAAGCAAATAGAGCTTTATTATCAAAACAATACGTACCTGTATTGATTTCTTTAATAGCTAATTCTTTTTCATTTGCATCCTTATGCTCAACAATCTTTTCAACATGACCATTCTCATTACGAACGATACGGCCATATCCAGCAGGCTCTTCTATGTACGCTGTTAGCACCGTCGCCATTGCTCCCGCTTCTTCGTGTTGCTGAAGCAATGCTTCCATCGTTTCAGCAGTTATTAGAGGTGTATCACCACAAATAACTAAAGTTGTTCCTTCTTCATTTGCAAGTACACTTGCAGCTTGGTCTACAGCATGAGCTGTACCAAGTTGTTCTGCTTGTAATGCAAACTCACTTACGTTTCCTAGCTGTTCTTGTACCTTTTCAGCACCATGTCCAACGACTGTTACAAGTTTCTGCAATCCTAATTGAGATACTTGATCGACTACATGTTGTACCATCGGTTTTCCACATACAGGATGAAGCACTTTGTATAGCTTGGACTTCATACGTGTGCCTTTACCTGCAGCCAGAATCACTGCAAATCTGTTTGACATATAGACCCTCCATCGCAACCTATTTATCCATTAAAGATATTATCCTAAATCATCATATATTTCAAGAAACACATTATAACTATTAAATTTTACCATAATTCTTATACGATGTTTTACTCTTTAGTATCTTTTTTAAGAAATAAGCTATACTATTTTAAATGATTTTGAAAAAATTAGAAGTTTTTCATTTTTATTTTAATGTAATATGAATATTTAAAATAAGAAACGTGTAAAATTCCACAAAAAAACAAACCCCTGTAAATGCTTACAGGAGTTTGCTACAAAATTATAGGGCTTTCTTTAAGAAGCCCTTTTCATTCGAATTTTACGAAGCGCCTGCTTCTTCAAACTCAACTTCTTCTAACTCGCCTAAACGGTGATACTCTGCTAAAACCGCATCTTGAATTTTAGAACGTGTGTTAGAATTAATTGGATGTGCAATGTCACGGAATTCTCCATCTGGAGTACGTTTACTTGGCATTGCTACAAATAATCCATTATTGCCATCAATTACACGAATATCATGAACAACAAATTCATGGTCTAGAGTAATAGAGGCAATCGCTCTCATACGGCCTTCTGTGTTTACGCGGCGTAATCTTACGTCAGTCACTTCCATCTTGTGTTCACCACCCTTTTCTAAATAAGCGATATATTTGTATAAATTCCACAAATTTTCTATTTTCCCTTTAATTTTTTAAAAATTTTTAAGATAAAAATTTTTAAATTAGTTGAATATAAGAATTAGTAGAGGTTATCGCTTACAAAGACTTACTTCACTAGGGCAATTACTTCAATTTCAACTGAAACATCTTTCGGTAATTTTGCTACTTGTACACAAGAACGAGCTGGTTTATGAGTAGAGAAATAAGAGCCATATACTTCATTAACAGCATTAAAATCATCCATATCCTTTAAGAATACTGTCGTTTTTACCACTGTATCAAATGAAGCACCTGCTTCTTCTAATACCGCTTGTAAATTTTGAAATACTTGCTCTGTTTGTACTGTCACATCTCCTGTCACAAGTTCCCCACTTGTAGTTAATGGAATTTGTCCCGAACTATAGAACATATTATTTACAATCATCCCTTGTGAATATGGCCCAATCGCTTGTGGCGCTTTGCTTGTTTGAACAACCTTCATATTTTTCACCCTTTAATATTTATTTTTACTATTTAAAAATAGTGCAACAAAGGCAGTTTGTCCATCTATTTTATCATTTATAAATAGGGATAAAAAAAAGATAAAGCTATGTGCTTTATCTTTCTACTCGGCCTCTACAAGCCCCTCATCAAATGGCGCAAGTGAATAGTTCCCTTTTTCCACTTGAATTGCTTTTTCTTTCACATCAACTTCTGACAGACGAATTAATGATACAAAGTTATTAATAAGTCTTTCTTCAATGTCCGTAGATTCTACTAATACGCCAATTCCAACAACATTAGCTTTAAACTCTTCTAGCATGCTCATCATACCTTGAATTGTTCCGCCAGCTTTCATAAAGTCATCAATAATTAAAACATTGGAGCCTTCTGGAAGGCTACGCTTCGCTAACGTCATCGTTTGGATTCGCTTAGAGGAACCTGATACATAGTTAATACTAACAGTGGGTCCTTCTGTTACCTTGTTATCTTTTCTCGCAATTACTACTGGTACATCTAAGTAATTTGCCACTGCATAAGCAAGCGGAATCCCTTTTGTCGCTACTGTCATAACCGCGTCAATCGGTTGTCTAGCAAAAACAGAAGCAAACAAACGACCTGCGCCATTAATCTGGCGAGGATTACTTAAAAGATCCGTCATATATAAGTAACCGCCAGGCAAAATACGATCTGGATTTTCAAATAAGCTACAAAGCTCATTAATAATCAGATTTGCCTCTTCTTCACTTATATAGGGAATATATTTCACTCCTCCTGCTGCTCCTGGTACCGTTTGCAATGTGCCGACCCCTTGTTGTTCAAACGTTTGCTTAATAATAACTAAATCTTCACTAATGGAAGATTTAGCCGATTGATACCTTTCAGCAAAAAAAGTGAGAGAAACTAGCTGACGAGGATTTTGTAACAAGTAATAAGTCATATCGACCAATCTTGTACTTCGTCTAATTTTCATACTCTCACCTCAAATCACGAATATTCTAAACAAATCATAACTTATTATACGTCTTTATTCAAGCGTTTCTCGTTCTCCTAATAAGCGTACTGCATATACTTGTTCGCAAAATCCTTTTAATCCGTTATATATACGATGCATTCGCGAATCATGGTGTACAAGACCAAATACAGTTGGGCCACTTCCACTCATTAATACAGCATCCGCACCGAAGCGTTTCATCTGCGCCTTAATACGTGCAACTTCAGGATGCATCGCAAACGTCACATCTTCTAAAACGTTACCAACAGTATCACAAATTCCTTTATAATCCCCATGGTTAATGACTTCAACCATTTTATCTACATTTGGATGAGTAACACGATTTAATCTTAAATTTCCGTACACGTCAGCAGTAGATACACCAATGTGGGGCTTTGCCAAAATAACCCAACAAGAAGGCGGAGTCTTTATATGTTCAATTTTTTCTCCTCTTCCAGTGGCAATTGCAGTTCCACCATATACACAGAACGATACATCTGACCCAATTTCTGCGCCAAGCTCTGCTAATTCATCGATTGTTAGCCCTAAATTCCATAACTTATTAAGGCCACGTAATGTCGCTGCTGCATCACTACTTCCACCTGCTAATCCAGCGGCTACTGGAATCGTTTTTTCAATAGTAATAGATACACCTTTTTTTACATTAAACTTCTCTTTTAATAATTTTGCTGCTTGATAAGCTAAATTGCGTTGGTCGTCTGGGACATACCGATTATGGGACAAAATTTCAATACGGTCTTCTACTAATTCCGTTAGCTCTAAACGATCTGCTAAGTCGATTGTTGTCATAATCATTTTCACTTCATGATATCCGTCTTGTCTTTTTCCCAGTACATCTAACGACAGATTAATCTTTGCTGGTGCTTTCACTAGTAGCTTCAATCTATTCACCCACTCTATGTACTCAATCTTTTATCGTTTATTTTACCATAAATTTATAGTAAGACGATGACACTTCCCTAATTATAACGAAAAGCATTCAGAATGAAACTACTTATGTCAAATGATGGCACCTTTTAGCGTGCAAAAAGCCGAGGAATCGCTCCTCGGCTACCGTAGCATAGAAAGTATCTTACAACTACTGGTTTTGTTTCATTAATTGCTGTTCTGCAATTTCTATAGCACGCTTCACCATATTACCAGCATCTTTCGCACGAATTCCGCCCCATCCTTCTTTCTGAACAACATCATAAAAGCCAAGCTCTTTTGCAAGCTCTTCTTTAAATTGATTTGACATGACTCCTCTTCGTCTACTCAATGCAGAGTCCCTCCTTATTTTGCTACGGTATAATTAGTATGCAAAATAATATAGCTTTTCATTTATGGAAATATATGTAACAAACAGCACATTAATTATAAAATGCTTCACTATGAGGTTCATCGTAAAATGTTAACTCTACTGTCTCTGTTAAAACATCTGCATAACTATACGATACACGTTGCAATGCATCTTCTTGCTGATCTAATTGTACAACAAAGACAGAACGATACGTTTCTGCAAGTACACCCGACTGCTCCACAGTTTTTCTTCTTCCGCTGTTCGCCTTTAACATAAGTCGCTGTCCAAGATGGTGATCTAATTCGTTTTTAATATCATCTAAACGTTTTGACATATACCTTGCTACACCTCGCTGTAATTTAGATTGAACACTTAAAACACGATATATCTATCCCAATTATTAACCGCAATTCACAGACAATATCATTATAAAAGCATCATGCGTTCGAATAGATAGAAGAAATACTATATTGTAAAAGTATCATTGTATAGTCTGCACGTTCTTGCCGCTTTTTATCCAAATTCATTCAAATCATTTCCACATAAAAAAGCAAGATACGTATGTACCTTGCTCATTCGTCATAATGTTGAAAGGGTAACCCTGTTCGTAAAATCCCTCTTGTTTCAATCCCGCCTAGTCCCTTTTCACCAGTAATTGTATTACGCACAACGTCCCATACATTTACTCTTTCCATAAATGAAGTGAAACTAATTTTGCCAACTACATATACAGGATCTAGAGCATGAATATTAATCCTAGCCGGTGAACTAGCAAAATTAGCACCTGCTCGAATCAACGCCTCAAAGTGTGATTGACAAGCTCCAGCAAAAATAACAAGTTGATCCAATGATGGATATTTTTTTCGTACTTCTCGAACAGCCTGTACAAAATGTCTAGAATGTCTATATGCCGCTAAATCTCCCATAACCCCTTTTGACCTTGTATATGCATCATGCCCTGTAATTACTAAAATGTCTGGACGAAAATGATCTATTAAATCTACCACCTTTTCATGCATCTCTGTTTCCTTACAATGAATACCTTGAACAGGAACACCTATTTTATTATATAAATCTAAACACTTACGCAAATATAAAGGATCTCCGTCTATATGCAATACACGTCCTGGCATTTGAAAATAATTCACTTCACTTGTGTACCCACCAGTTGAAGTGTGTTCATGCCTTTGTTTCATCAATACGTAATCTTGCTGAAACAAACGGTACGTACGCTCCATTGTTTCTTTTTCATGCTTCACTCTATTTTTATGTTCTCGTTGATCTATACTAACTAAATCTTCTAGTGGCGCATCTGCTACAAGTCTAATTTCTTCTCCAAACAATATTGCTGTTTCACCTTTTATTTCTATAACACGAAAAAGAATATCTCTCTTATACGAATATCGTTCCACTAACTCTCCGACATGTAAAGCCATTCTCCTACCCCCAAACTCATTAGGCCATCTTACCTGTTTTTAAAGTATGAATTTTGAGTAGGAAAGGTGACAAAAGGGACAGTTCAAGTTGAACTGTCCCTTTATTATTCTTATTATAATTTATGAAGAACTAACGCATTACTTAGTTTCGCAAACTCTTCAATAGATAGTGTTTCGCCTCTTCGTTTTGGATCAATCTCTACTTCTGTTAAAATTTGATTCAACAGTTCTTTATCCTTCGGGAAACCATTTAAATTATTTGATAAATTATTCATTAAAGTTTTACGTCGCTGCGCGAAACTTGCTCGTACTACTTCAAAGAAGAAAGTCTCATCTGTTACTTCTACAACCGGTTTCGGACGCTTTAGAAGGCGGATAATCGCAGAATCAACATTTGGTTGTGGTACAAACACTGTACGCGGTACTGTCATAACTGTTTCTACCTCAGTATAGTACTGAATTGCAATTGATAAAGAACCGTACTCTTTTGTTCCAGGTTTAGCTGCTAAACGATCCCCAACCTCTTTTTGCATCATAACAACAAATCCACGAACCGGTAATTTTTCTTCAAGCAATTTAAATAAAATTGGTGTTGTAATATAGTATGGTAAGTTAGCTACAACCATTACATCTTGTCCTTCTTCAAATTGCTCACCAAATACTTCATGTACATCCGCTTTTAGTACGTCTTTATTAATAACTGTAACGTTACCATATGGTGCTAACGTCTCGTCCAAAATTGGTAATAATCTCTGATCAATTTCAAAAGCTACTACTTTTTTAGCACGCTTCGCTAACTGCTCTGTTAACGCACCGATACCTGGTCCAATCTCAATTGCACCACTTTCTGAACCGATTTCTGCGTGATCAACAATACGGTTTAATACGTTTGTATCAATTAAAAAATTTTGTCCTAAACTTTTTTTGAATGAAAATCCATACTTTTCAACAATGTCTTTCGTACGATTTGGTGTTGCGATATCCTTCATTTTTTTTCCTCCTGTATTACTTGCTTATAAGCTTCTGCAAATGATTCCTTTGAAACTTGAAACATTTGTAAACGTTTATGTAACTGTTTTGCGTTTGTATAACCAATCTTTAATAGCTTACCCATTCTTTCTCTGCGACTCTTTGCCATTTCTCCGCCCACTAAGCCTGCATCGACTAAATCACTCCAACTAATTTCACTTGTGTAAGCTTCCATTTCTTCATGTACGTTCTCTAAAGCACGGCGAATCGATTCGTTAGAAGCATGTTCAATTCCAACACCTTTTTTCCTTTTAGCAAGTGCTTCTTCCTTTGGTAAAAAAGCATGCTTACATCCTGGAACCTTATCTGAAATAATCTTTCGAATACGTTCTCCAGGATAATCCGGATCCGTGAAAATAATAACGCCTCGTTTTTGCTGCGCTAATTTAACTTGCTCAATAACATGATCACCGATTGCTGAACCGTTCGTTTCGATTGTATCCCCATCAACAGCGCGTTTAATCGCAACTGTATCATCTTTACCTTCTACAACGATAATCTCTTTAATTTTCATACTTGCCTCCACACTCGTTTCGTCTCTACTTAGTAAAACAAAAAAATGACGACTTTTCCATTATTATTTTCCCATTCTAATATTTTAAAAAGCGGAAGAAAAATATCTTTGTTCACTATTCTTATTGTAACACTTCCATCTTTTCCTTAATTTATCCGCAATATATCTACACTCATATTACGAATAAATAATCGAGTCTTATCATTTCTACGTCTCTCTTCTCAAAAAACAAAAAAGAATGGGTCTCCCCACTCTTTTTTATTCAACACCAAATAAGGCTTTTGCATTCTTTGTTGTGATTTGTGCTACTTCGTCATAAGAAATTCCTTTTAAATTTGCAATTTCTTCTGCTACAAGTTTTACATAACTAGGTTCATTTCGTTTTCCTCGAAATGGATGCGGTGTTAAATATGGACAATCTGTTTCTATTAATAATTTTTCTAACGGGATCTCCACAGCAACTTCTTTCGGTTTCTTGGCATTTTTAAATGTTACTGGTCCACCTAACGAAATTAAAAAATTCATATCGACACATCGCTGCGCTACTTCTACACTACCGCTAAAGCAATGCATAATACCTCCCACTTCAGCAGCTTGTTCTTCTTCTAAAATATCAACGATATCCTGAGTTGCATCACGGTTATGTATAATAATCGGTAATTTCACCTTTTTCGCTAATGCGATTTGTTTACGGAATACTTCCTTTTGTATTTCCTTTGGAGACTTATCCCAGTGATAATCTAGTCCCATTTCTCCAAGAGCAACTACCTTTGGGTGTGAAGCTAGTTCCTCTAACCAAACTAAATGTTCTTCTTTCATATCGATTGCATCCACAGGATGCCACCCCACCGCAGCATAAATAAAATCATAAACTTCTGCTAATTCAATTGCTTTCTTTATCGTTACTTCATCAAATCCAACAACAACTGTATATGTAACTCCCGCTTCTTTCATCCTTGCAATAACTTCTTGTAAATCTTCTTCAAACTGCTCTGCATTTAAATGTGAATGTGTATCAAACAACATAACAAATAACTCCTTTTATATTGAAATCAATTCTATTCTCGAGAAAAATTAAGCCCTTTATAACTTAACGATAACAATACTACAATTTTAATGCAAAAAAGAGGGATTTAAAAAGAAAAAAGATGCTTCACAAATGTTACACGTGAAACACCTCTTTTCTTGTCTCAATTACTTAATTTTTGTACCATTTGGTAAGTTTTGATCGATTGTTGCTAATGACAATACGCCATTCTCTTCACCCGCTAAAATCATACCTTGTGATAATTCACCACGTAATTTTACAGGTTTTAAATTCGTTACACAAATAACCTTTTTACCTTTTAGTTCTTCTGGTGTATAGAACTTTGCAATTCCTGAAACAACTTGACGCTTTTCTGTACCTAAATCAAGTTGAATTTTTAACAACTTATCTGCTTTTTTCACAGGTTCAGCGGATATTACTTCAGCTACTCGTAATTCTACTTTAAAGAAATCATCAATTGTAATTTCTTCTGCCTTTGGTTCTTCTTCTTTTTTCTCTTCCACTTTAGGGGCAGAAGCTTGCATTTGTTCTTTAATATACTCTACTTCTACTTCTATTTCTAAACGAGGGAAAATTGGGTTTCCTTTTTCTACTTTTGTTCCAGCTGGAATACATCCAATTGTAGATAGGCTCTCCCAAGATTTATGTGCCTCTTCAGTAAGGCCAAGTTGAGCAAACATCTTACTTGGTGCTACTGTTAGGAATGGCAGAAGCATAATACCTGTTTGACGAAGTACCTCTGCTAAGTGGGCCATTACAGATGCAAGTTTTTCGCGATCATTCTCATCCTTCGCTAATACCCATGGCTGTGTTTCATCAATATATTTATTCGTACGGCTAACTAATTGCCAAATTGAACTTAGCGCTACAGAGAACTCCATATCCTCCATTGCCTCTTCTACTTTTTTCAATGTATCTTTCGCAAATGTCACTAGCGTTTCATCGAACTCAGTTACATTTGCTTTATATGCAGGGATTTCCCCATTAAAGTATTTATCAATCATAGCTACTGTACGATTTAATAAGTTCCCTAAATCATTCGCTAAATCAAAGTTGATTCGTTCAACAAATCCTTCTGGTGTGAATACTCCATCAGATCCAAATGGAACTTCGCGAAGTAAATAGTAACGTAATGCATCTAATCCGTAACGATCAATTAGTGTAACTGGATCTACTACGTTTCCTTTTGACTTACTCATTTTTCCATCCTTCATTAAAATCCAGCCATGAGCAAAGACTTTCTTCGGAAGTGGTAAATCTAAAGCCATTAAAATAATTGGCCAATAAATTGTATGGAAACGAACGATTTCTTTACCAACTAAATGGACATCTGCTGGCCAGAACTTTTTATACTTCTCTTCATTTTCTGTTCCATATCCTAATGCAGTAATGTAATTAGACAAGGCATCTACCCATACGTAAATAACGTGTTTTGGGTTACCCGGAACACGAACTCCCCAGTCAAATGAAGTACGAGAAACAGCTAAATCTTCTAATCCTGGTTTAATGAAGTTATTAATCATTTCATTTTTACGAGACTCTGGCTGAATGAAATGAGGATTATCTTCATAGAACTTTAATAGTTGGTCTACATATTTACCCATTCTAAAGAAATAAGATTCTTCACGAACAAGCTCTACATCGTGACCACTATCTGGGCTTTTCCCGCCAACTACTTTGTCACCTTCCATAATTGGATCAACTAATTGATGCGCTGTATAGAATGTTTCATCTTGTACAGAATACCAACCTTCATATTCATCAAGATAAATATCACCTTGGTCTACTAACTGCTTGAAGATTTTCTCAACAACATCTTTATGACGATCTTCAGTTGTACGAATAAAGTCATCATAAGAGATATCCATCTTCCCCCAAAGTTCTTTAATCCCTGATACAATGTTATCCACATATGCTTGTGGTGTAACGTTTAGTTCTTCTGCTTTCTTTTGGATCTTCTGTCCATGCTCATCAGTTCCTGTTAAATAATGAACATTGTATCCTTGCATACGCTTATATCGTGCCATCGCATCTCCTGCCACTGTCGTATAAGCATGTCCAATGTGTAACTTTCCACTTGGATAATAAATTGGGGTAGTGATATAAAAGGACTTATTTTCCTCTGTCATTGTTTTGGACCTCCC
This sequence comes from Bacillus sp. H1a, assembly GCF_000633475.1. Lineage (NCBI taxonomy): Bacteria > Bacillati > Bacillota > Bacilli > Caryophanales > Bacillaceae > Bacillus > Bacillus sp. H1a. Next base: position 40,896 of record NZ_AYMH01000080.1, read on the forward strand.
GAATAACCTCATATGTATTTATAAACAGTATATCAAAAACTCACATGTAAAAACGAGTTAATGCTCGATATCTTTATCATCTATTACTCATATTCAAAAAAAATATACAATCCCTTTCTGAAAAATATATATTTTTCAGAAAATAAAACAAAATAATTGTAGAAATTACTCACATTCTATTATATATAAGAAGTATAAAAATCTATAAATCTTTTTTAAAAATATAGAATTTAAGAATTGACGGAAATGTAAATGATTGGTATCATATGTCCATAGGGTATTTTGTCGAAAAATGACGAATCAAAAAATAGACTCGAAACTTATAAACTATTAGGAGGAACAAAATATGAAATCTACTGGTATCGTTCGTAAAGTTGATGAATTAGGTCGTGTAGTAATTCCAATCGAATTACGCCGTACTTTAGGTATTGCAGAAAAGGATGCTCTTGAAATCTACGTAGATGACGAAAAAATCATCTTAAAGAAATATAAACCAAACATGACTTGCCAAGTAACTGGTGAAGTATCTGATGGTAACCTATCTTTAGCTGAAGGTAAAATTATCTTAAGCAAAGAAGGCGCTGAACAAATCTTAAACGAACTTCAAGATTATATCGAAACAGCAAAATAAGCTTCTCAATTATGAGAAGCTTATTTTTTATCGACATGATAGATTTGATATACATCTCGTTTCGACAAATCTCGATCTTTAGCGACTGTTTTAATCGCTTCTTTGGAATTCATACCTTTTTCATTTATATAATGTTCAATATGATTATATACTGAAATAGATTCCCACCATTGTTCTTCTGGAGTAGCTTCTTCTGTTGAACCAGCTACTAAAATACAAAACTCACCACGAACTTCATTTTGCTTCGTCCACTCAATTGCTTCTTCAATTGTGCCACGAATAAACTCTTCAAATTTTTTCGTTAGCTCACGACATAATACAACTTCTCTATTTCCTAACACTTCTTGCATAGAAATCAAAGTATCATCTAAACGATGTGGTGCCTCGTAAAACATCATTGTAGTTGGAATATAGCGCAATTTTTCTAACTCATTCTTACGTTCTTTTTTATTTCTTTGCAGGAAACCATAGAAATAAAAGTGTTTTGTCTCAAGTCCTGATGCAATTAATGCTGTAAGGGCCGCATTTGCCCCAGGAAGCGGAATAACATGATATTGTTCTGCTACAGCCTCTACAACAATATCGTAACCAGGGTCTGAAATACACGGCATACCAGCATCGCTCACAATGGCTACAGTCTTACCGTCTTCTAACTTATCTAAAATTTTTCGTCCACTTACTTCTTTATTATGCTCGTGATAACTCATAACTGGTGTTTCAATTTCAAAATAATTACAAAGCTTCTTCGTTTGCCTTGTATCTTCCGCTGCAATAATGTCTGCCTCTTTTAACATTCGGATTGCACGAAATGTCATATCCTCTAAATTTCCGATTGGAGTCGGTACTAAATATAAAACTCCCTTTTCATTTTGCTGAAAGCTTTTTTGCTGCCACATAGCGTTCTCCTTTTTGCATATATTCTTCTTTTTGTTTCCTCGTTAACTGTTTAAAGTGATACTCAGCTTGCATAGCCGTTCGTTTATCCTCGTGACCCTCTACATATTTTAAAATAACTGGAAGTCTAGCACGTGTATATCTAGCACCTTTTCCACTATTATGGGTCTGAATCCGCTTTTCTATATGATTTGTATACCCGGCATAATAACTTCCATCAGAACACTCCACTACATAAAAACAATGCTTATTCTTCTCCATATAAAATTGAACGAAGCTCCTTTGTATATTCGTTATTTTCTTCATATACAAAAAGAGGTGGCAAGATCTTTAAATCTGCATTTCCATCCTTAATTCCTTCAATTAACAATGTATTCGCTTCTTTACCAGCCTTAGGATAAACAAATCGCACACGTTTCGGTTCGATTTTGTATTTACGCATTAATGTGACGATGTCGAGCAAACGACCTGGGCGGTGTACAAATGCTACCTTCCCACCTTGTTTCACTAACTGGCTACTTGCATATACAACATCTTCTAATGTGCACATAATTTCATGACGAGCTATCGCTAAATGCTCATTGATATTCTTCTCAGAGGTTTGTGGTGTTTGAAAATAAGGAGGATTACACGTTACAACATCATATTGATGACGCCCAAGTTTCTCCGGCATATCTTTCAAATCTCCATGGATTAAATTGATTCTTTCTTCTAACTTATTGTATTGAACGCTTCTTATTCCCATATCATATAGACGCTCTTGAATTTCTACACCTGTAATTTTCCCTTTTGTCCTTGTACTTAATAAAAGAGGGATAACTGCGTTACCTGTACACAAATCAAGTAAATTACCTTTTTGAATTGGCACCCAAGCAAAATCTGCAAGTAAAACTGCATCTAAAGAAAAATTAAATACTGATGGACTTTGTACAATCTTCATATCTTGCGCTAATAAGTAATCTAAACGTTCATCTTCATATAAATTCATATATTGCTCCCTTTCTTACACTTAACCTACCCTATTTCAGCCTCTATTAATGTAAAAATAAATTTCATTCTACTCTCATGTATAAAAAATTACCTTTCCAATTATATTGGAAAGGTAATTTCACTTTTTATTTAAAAATGACAGACAGAATAAACAATCTCCCTCTTTACGTACACTTCCATAATGTAGATTGCAAATATGAAAACCTTCTTGATACAGTCTTGCCAAGTTATCGTAACCTTCACCAATATCTGTCTTCGGCTTCATTTCTTTGCGTTTTTGAGTTTTTTGTTTTTCCTTATTCTGCACTTCTTCAAAACGATGTCGCAAATTTTCATTTTCCATTTTTATATGTTGGTTTTCTTCCAGTAATTCTGCAAGATGCTGTTTTAATTCTCCCAACTGTTTGTATAAATGTCCAATTTGCTCTTCCATACTAGAAACCGATGCAAAAATATCCTTTTTCTCCACAAGCACCCACCTCATTAATCTGTGGTTTGACTCGAAACGACCCCTTTATTCATTAATTCATCTAACGTATATTCTACTATCCGTTCCTTGTCTACTAGTTCCACTTGAATTAATCTTTCTAAAATATTTAATCCGATAACACGGCCAGTACCATGTGGTGTTTGTATACGTTGATCTAAATCAGGAAGTTGTTCCTTTGCTGCCTCATATTCATCATTCTCATACTTTAAGCAACACATTAAGCGACCACATAAACCAGAGATTTTTGCAGGATTTAATGATAAATTTTGATCCTTCGCCATTTTAATGGATACAGGTTCAAAATCCCCTAAAAAAGTAGAACAACAAAGCATACGACCACATGGACCAATACCACCAAGCATTTTTGCTTCGTCACGAACACCGATCTGTCTCAGCTCAATTCTTGTCCTAAAAATTGCCGCTAAGTCTTTCACTAGTTCACGGAAATCAATCCGGCCATCCGCAGTAAAGTAGAAAATAATCTTATTACGATCGAACGTATACTCTACATCTACAAGCTTCATATCAAGATTATGTTCTCCTACCTTTTGTTGACACACTTGATATGCTTCTTTCGCAGCATGCTTATTCTCTTCAACAATGGTACGATCATTTTCATTTGCAATACGAATAACTTTTTTAAGCGGTAATACAACGTCGTTTTCATCAACTTGCTTTTTGGTAATAACTACTTTTCCGTATTCAATACCTCTTACCGTTTCTACAATTACAAACTCATTTTCTGAGATATCGAACTGATTCGGATCAAAGTAATATACCTTTCCGGCCTTCTTAAAGCGAACACCTACTACATCATACAAAACGGTCATCCCTCCTGCAACCGCAACACTAACTGTTCGAACACAAGCTGCGCATTTACATTAGCGTTGATTCTATTTTTTGCCTCTAATATATTAAAGAGAGCTGATACAATGCGCTTCTGAGCATAGGAGAATGATTCAAACATCTCTTTCTGCTCATGAAAAACAAGACGATCTTCTTCTCCAAGTTGAACATATAATAAATCCTTATAAATAAGGAGTAACATATCTAAACCTTGCTGTAATTGTTCTTTCTCTCTAAAGTGTTTCCCCCATTTTTCTTGTACAAAAAAAATAGAGGCTTTATCTTTTTCGAGCGCTTCACATAATTTTATCACTAAAGCTCTTGCTTGTGCAAACCATTCATCATTACACATTAATAAAGCTTCTTCAAAACTATTTGTAAGCTGTGCAGCAAGCATCGATAACGAGACTGTAATACCTTCTTCCTCTAATCTCTTAATTAAAGATTCTGTAGATAAAGGTCTAAATGTAACAACTTGACACCGAGATAAAATCGTATTTAAAATCTGATGACTTTGTTCAGTAAGTAAAATAGCTGTTGTATCACTACTTGGTTCTTCTAAAAATTTCAAGAGTGTATTCGCTGCATTCGCTGTCATACGATCTGCATGCTCAATAATATATACTTTTTTATTTGCTTCTAATCCTGTTTTCGAAAACTCTTCTTGTAAGTCATGAATTTGCTGTTTTTTAATAGATAATCCATCTGGTTTTACAATATGTAAGTTTGGGTGGTTACCTGAATCAATTCGGCGGCAATTCGTACATACGTGACAAGGTTCTACCCCAGCCCTTTGTAAACAAAGAAAACTTTTTGCCATTTGAATTGCTGTTGCGAACTTCCCGGTCCCTTTTCCTCCCTCTAACAGGTAAGCGTGGGATATACGCTCTTTTGCAATGCTATTCATCAACATTTTGACACCGATGGGCTGTATAGAAGAAAGCTGCTCCCACGTCTTCATCATAATGCATACCTCACTTATTTCATTCTTTCCTTCTATTATACCAATTTATCTTCTATAATCTGAACAACTTCTTCTATAAGTTTTTCCATTGGTTGGTCAGCATTGACTAATACAATACGATCAGAAAAGCGTTCTACAACTTGTAAATAGCCTTCACGCACACGTTTATGGAAAGAGATGTCTTCCATATCTAGTCGATTCACTTCGCGCCCTGCATCTTTTTCAATTCGCGCTAAACCAACCTCTGGTTCAATGTCTAAATAAATTGTTAAGCTAGGCATACAACCTTCTGTTGCGAAACGATTAATCTCAAATACGTTGTCCATACCTAATCCCCTTGCATATCCTTGATATGCTAAAGAGCTATCTATAAAACGATCACATAACACAAGATAGTTCTCATTAAGTGCTGGCATAACTTTCTCCACTAAATGTTGTCTACGTGCAGCAGCATATAAAAGCGCCTCTGTGCGTGCTTCCATCATTGTATATTCTTGCTTATGTAAAATCGTCCTAATATCTTCAGAAATTGCAATACCACCTGGTTCTCTCGTCGCCATTACCTTTTGGTCCTTTTGCTCAAAGTACGGCAATAACCTTTTAATTAATGTTGTCTTACCCGAACCTTCTGGCCCTTCAATTGTTACAAATAATCCTTTCATCCTAAAACCTACTTTCTATATCATACACTTTCATATATTTCGTACTACCTTGAAAACGAGCCCCTGTTTTCTCTAAATGAGCAATTTGCTCTGTATGCTCTTTAGTAATTCTCTCTCCATACATAATCAATGGAATTCCAGGTGGATATGGAATTACCATTTCCGCTGCTATCATATCCACAGATTCTTCTATAGATACTAGCTTCGTTTTGTATCTCTCTAATTGTTTATACGTATACGGTAAAGGAGAGATTTCTCCTTTATAAGTATAACGAATAGATGCAGTCTTGTCTTTTACCTTATATTGTTGCAACGCTACTCGGAGTATCTCTATTGCTTTCATGTACTCCTCATTTACTTGCAACGGCAAAATAAATAGGACATTATATGGATCTGCCATTTCCGTATATATACCGGCCTTTTCAAATACAGACTGTAATTCATACCCTGATAGCTGACAACGAGTTTGTACCGTAACCTTTAATTCATCTTGCAATGGATATTGCAAAGTAGCTATTTGTGGGATAGAGCGCAATCCTTCTTTAAATCGGCGTAAAAACTCAACGATTTTATCGTAACCTTTTTCTTTTATACCTGCTATTGTAAATCGAGCTATATCAAGAGAAGCCATAATTGGGTACGACGGGCTACTAGATTGCAGCATACTTAAATAAGCGGAAACTTTTTCTTCGTTCACCAAACGGCTATTTATATGTAAGTATGACCCCATTGTCATCGCAGGTAACGTTTTATGTGCAGAATGCACCACAATATCTGCACCATAGGCTAATGCTGACTTTGGAAACGGTCCACCTATACAAAAGTGCGCTCCATGTGCTTCATCTACTAAAACCGGGATCTTATGCGCATGTGCATAAGATATACTTGCCTCCAAATCAATTCCCATACCATAATAGTTAGGATGCGTTAAAATAAGCGCTTTAGCATCAGGATACCTTGCAATTGCTTTCTTAATAACTTCCTCTTGAACACCTACTGGTACATTATGTACTTCATCTATACATGGATCTAAGAAGGCTGGATTAGCCCCAGCTAATTTCAAACCATTAATGATTGATTTATGACAATTTCTTTGTACAAGGACAATATCATTTTCCCCGCAACAAGACAATATCATCGCTAAATTTCCAACTGTTGAACCATTAATTAAAAAATAACTTTTTTGCGCACCATATACATCAGCTAATAATTGCTGTGCTTCATCTATACATTCAAATGGACTATGCAAATCATCTAATCCTGTTAATTCTGTTACATCGATAGGTAATATATCTTTAAACTCCCTTATAGCTTCCTGAGGGAAGTTTAAACCATTCTTATGACCTGGAACATGAAAAGATAGTGGTCGTCTTTCTTTAAATTCCATTAACGCCTCATATAAAGGCATACGATTTTGATTCATATATACCTCTTCCTTATTATTCATTCTGTATCTATTATACAGATATTAAGACAAAAAAAATAATAGGCATATGCCTATTTAAAAATATGATACTTCTAATTTTCGAAGTTGTTTTAAATAATGTATATACTTCGGGTCATTTGTCTCAGTATTCACCATATCTCTTTCACATTCATAACATATCAAATTATTATAAACATATATGCCTTCTTTTCCTTTTGTCTCACAAACAATGCAAGTTTCATTTGGTAATTTCATGATCTTTCCTCCCCTATTTAAATAAACATATTATACACTTCTAGTCCTTAACAATTTTCAGAAAAATATACCTCAATTTCTTATATAATATGTTTTATCCTTGGGCGACGTGTTTGTATTACTTATGTATTCCCTTACTTCTTTCACGTACTGTTTGAAAACACGAAAAAACACGAGTCAAAAGACTCGTGCTTTAGTTGCTTGGCGACGTCC
>NZ_AYMH01000081.1:0-4164 GCF_000633475.1 Bacillus sp. H1a
ATCATCCATGCCGGTCATGTCGTCATTACATTGTTGTTGGCCATCATTTATGTCGGTCATGTTGTTGTTTTACTGTCATTCATCATTATTTATGTTCGACATGTCGGCGTCTAACTGTTATGTGTTTAATTCGTTTGAAAGAAGGAATTTCCTTGTTTATTTTGAATTTTTTAAGTGTATAGGTTAATTAAATAACAAGTATGATTCAAGTCGTACTTATTATTTAAAGTGTTCTTATTTTTGATTAAATGTGCTAAAGCATAATCAAAAGTAGCACTTAAGTCGTACTTAATGTATAAAGGGGGAATTATTAATGAAAATTGGAAGAAAAGTAGCGGATTTCGGAAATAGTTTTAATAATTTCATGGTTGATGGTTATTATATTGAACTTGCAACGAATGTAGTTAAAATTTCAAAGAAACAAGCTGAGGATTTACTTGTTGATCGTATTTCTAGACCAGAAGATTTACTAGATAGATTACTAATTTCCACTGAAATCGAAGGTGAAGAATCTTTCTATCTAGTTGGGCAATTAGCTGAAGATAATCAATTGGCAAACTCACATGTAAATAAGATGCACGATAAAATTAAGAGTCCTATCCCATACGTAAGCTTTTTAGGAGCAATTGCATATTATCATGCCCTGAACGCTGAACAAGAAGATAATGAAGTTGAAATTGAACACATGAGTATGATGCTTCCAATTTGGCTTTTAAAACGCGAAGAAAAATTTAGCATTGCCCATAAAAAAATGGAAGAAAGATTTATCGGTGAACATAAAGTTAAAGTGTTAACACCAGGAATGGAGAAAGAACTAACTATTACAGTCCATTCAGCAAAATGTAGAAATGAATCAGAAGTTGCTAGACATTCTTTAAAATATAAAATGGTTTCAAAAGATCAGAATACAAATGTAATTAGTATTGAAAAGCGATATGAATCTGAGAGATTTGATGAATATGAAGTAATTTTAACTGACATTGGTGGCGGGTCTACAGATGCTGTGCGATTAGGTAAAGGGCTTACTACACCTAAGCACAGAGATTCTTTCCAAGTTATCGATATTGAGCCATTCTTAGGATACCTAGAACGCTTTCGAAAAGAAAAATTGATTCAATACTTTAAGGATATAAGAACATTAGAGAAATTTATAGTTAATAATTATAAAGTACAAAAGTATGTACTATCGAATGAAAATACTGGTGAAGAATATGATTTTACAAATGAAATTGTAGGGGCGCTGAAAGAATATGCAAGAATTTTAGTAGCTAAAATTCTTGATGTATTCATCCCATCTAGTACGAATACAGTATTGAAATTCATTTATATCGGAGGCGAAGCACCCGTTTTAGAACCTTACATCCGTCTCGCTTTATTGAATCATATGTCTGAAATGGCTGCTAAAAACAATCACTTCTTCTTGAACGATATTATTCAAAATAGCGACAAAGAAGTATTTGCTCCAACTTCACGTACAATTAATCTAACTGCATTAGAATTAAAAGTAATTGATGAAATGAAGGGACAGCTAGCTTAGAATAAAGGGACGTGCTGATAATGGCTAAAAATAGAAAAATGGCATTACATGCTGATAATATGCCTGAAGATGTATATAGGATTCTTAATGAAAAAGCTAATAGTAGACAATTGACAGCATTTGTTGTTGAACTGGTACAAAACGGAAAAAGTTATGAGCAACTACTGCAGAAATTAGATAATGTAGAACAAAGGTTAAATCTTTTAGATACAGTTGAAGATAAATTGGATCTTCTACTTACTAATGGATTTGTTCCCGCACAGAAACAAGAAGAGTTAAAAACAGAGGAGCCCATATTGCAAGAAGGTAAAATTATTGACGCTAGGGTCGTACTTGGTGGGATTTCTGAAGAAGATAACGAAGAGATTGATTTCTAACTAGTAAAGAAGACCTTTAGGTATAATCCTAAGGTCTTTTTATATTTATGTGACCTAAACTGTTGAATTGAACTATCCGCCACTTAACGCCCTTATGGGGTGTTTGAAGTGGGGTTAGCCTACGGTTAATACGAAATTCGTACGGTATCACAATCTTATTTGTGGTTTTTGACATCTAGAAATAGACTTGGTTTTAATAGCAAGAATCCCACTGATGTAAGTCATCTTGACCCTTTAGAGATGGGAGTGTCAAAATAAAATAGTCCTGATATCACTATTATTACCCTCTGTTAAACAGGGAAATATCCCTATTTCTATAATTAGATATTTCCCTATACCTCTGCTTTTGTTATCATAAATTGTAACAATGAGCATAAGATGGCCGTGTTGGTCAACTTATGCTTCTAATATGCACACAACAAAAAAAGATAGCTCAATAGGCTATCATTAGTAGGCTATATAATTATCGTTATCAGAAGTTGATATATGTAATTCATCTACGAAAAATTATCACTATCAGACTGGAATTATGCTTTCCAACTCAGTAATTTCCTCACTAATTAACTGCTCTATTTTTTTTATAAAATCATCAATTTGACTAAGTTCCGTAAGGATAAACAAATTTGAACGCATCCAATAAGGTTTTGATTGCTTATTGTCAGCTACTACCTCAATGCCTACAATTCCTCTTTTATCATGTAAGAAGAATCTCATGGATAAGAAATGAGTTACATTGTCTATATCCTCACCTGAAACCCATTGAAACTCATTTAGTTTAAAAGTGGAGAACTTGATTATTCCTTTTTTTAAATCTTCGAGATCTTCATTGGTGGTATATATGTCAATGTTTGCAGTACCAGAAAATCCATAGAAGTCAAAATTCAATTCAAAAAAATCGGTATCTTCCCATATTCTTTTTATTTTTATACTCGGCTCAGGCATTGTACTCTATCCTCCCATAAATTGCACTTTCCACTTAGGAATAGTATATCAAGTTTTTCTTAATCAGACGGCTCCGTTAGATACATAAAAATCAATGTATATCCTATACAGGCTCGGTTAACATAACACATCATTATCGGTAGCAAGGACAAGGAGGAAACTTACTCTCACAAGGGAACCTCCTTTTTTGTTCTATGGATCTATGCACTTTTTTATACATTCCTATCCTGGCGCGGTTTTAGGATTCTCGTTTGTTACTGGATTAGCCAAAAAACTGTATAAAATCTCGCATTCTCTTAGCGTGGGGGTTTTCAAAAATGCAGGCGATACCCCATGCCCATCAAGCTAAGATTTTCAGAAACCTCCCATTACAAAAATTTTACCTTTTCACAGTTATTCATAAGAGTTCGGCTCATTTTTTCTTTTTCGGGCCTTTATTTTTCTTTAAATTGATGAGTATGTATGGTGACCCACTCATGCCTCCTTACAGGGAGAATGATAAGGCATTTTTTATTTACCCAATTACCGAGCTCTCAAATGTTTTAAATAGTTACCTATCCCCTAATCACCGAGTATGTTTATTTCTCTAAATCGCTGTCCATAATAATAAATAAAGACAAACCCTTTATCCTTAAGATACAAAATCTTTCTCAAGGGTATCAAACTCGGTAGTTAGGGTAGAGTGGTATAGGTTCTAGACGAAAGGGTTGTTTTCACAACATTTTCCAAAACAACGACATAGAATCAAAAAATAATCAAATCACTAAAAAAACGACCTTTTATCTTCTTCTCTAACGCGTTTTACAAACGTCATGAATACAATTGCATTAAAAAGGACTATCTCTCTAAAAACGAGAGAATAGACCATTTAAATGTAATCATCAAAAAATACCTAGAATTTAACGAATTTACCGAAAGAATTCTCCTTCCTCAATCGTGTGAAGGGCGCTAGCCCAACGGTAGGTGGGAGATGAATTTCGGTTTGGCATAGCCAAAAACTTTTGATAAACTAGCTATATGAAGTTCTTTGATAACTTGATATATGAGGTTGCAGGAAGAAAATAGAGTGCGAAAACCAAGCCATTCGGTTCCTGCGTAAAATATCAACCGTACCAAGAGAGCATCCAAGCGTTGGACATCTAGGGGTGGAACACCCCGAAGTAACGCTCAGGGAGACGAAAGGTTACTTTCGTCGTGGAACTGAGAAGCTTCCACTTCAAGCTTTGCTAAGTGGTGAGTAGTTCACAGTCATACTTACTTGTTAATCTACTCTTGTTTTCTCTTCTCTAGGGTCTAAGTATATTTTAT
>NZ_AYMH01000082.1:0-16326 GCF_000633475.1 Bacillus sp. H1a
CTTGCAACATGTCTGCTCTTTCTTTTCCCTATTCCTCTTTACTTGCATTCCTTTTGCGCTTTTCTTTCCTTACCTCTACAACTTGCAACATGTTTGCGGTATCCTTACCCTATTTCGTCCAACTTGCAACAGTATAATTTTTTCTCAACCTAATACAATACACAAAAAATTGTTCTATTTTATAATTTTCAAGTGATTTTTTTATACTTATAGCAAGTTATTCAAATAAAATGCAACATGTTTGCGGTATCCTTACCCTAACTTTTTTTCCATTTTCAATCTAATCCCTTATATATCAAGGAATTAACTGCTTTTTACTTATTCATGTACATATAACTCAGCTTGCAACACGTTTGCGGTATCCTCACCCTTATTTTTCGCATAAGATGCAACAGTGTTTGCGGTATCCTTACCCTATCGTAATTCAAAAAAAACCTAATTAAGCCTATCATATCAGCGATAATTGGTATATTTCATAATTAATAACTGTACTTCTTAACTTGCAACACGTTTGCGGTATCCTTACCCTAACTTTTTTCCATTTTCAATCTCCTCCCTTATATATCAAGGGAGGAGATGTTTTTTCACTTATTTTTATACATATAATTCAACTTGCAACACGTTTGCGGTATCCTTAACACAAAAAAAATTAATAAAATTCTCATATCCCTTGATACACCTAGCTTTATAAGCTGTTGCAAGTTGCTATCTTTCCTCTTAAAGGAGCACCTTGCACCAATTTTCGATTTGCTATAATCAAAATTGGTATATTTTATAGTATTTTGGCATACATTTCGAATTTTGCAGAACGGAGGTGAAAAAGATGGGGAAATCATTTATTATTCAAAATCAGCGTAGCTTAAATGGAAAAACAACAAACGCAGTTTTAGTAACACTAAAATCTTGGCAAAAGTTTGTGGAAACATTTGAGGAGAAATACTACAGCTATAAAGATACATATTTAGAAGATATTCTGCAGCACATGACATACGAAGAACGTATTGCGGATGTAGAAGGCTTTGTCGAACAAGCTAAACCATCTTTTTCACGTCGAGCAAAATCTGCACTTACAGAGAAAACAGGAAGAAAACATAAATTATATGGAATTACGAATGCAGATCTTGAAGTGTTCTTATATCTACATAAAAAATGCTTTACAAATGGTGTCATTCCAAATGTAACAATACATATGATGTGGGAAGATTACAAGCAATATAAAGAAGAATTTGCTTATATCCAGCACTCCCAATTCTATATTGCTTTGAAAAAATTAAACTTACATAACATTATCTCCATTGAAAATGGAGTTGATGGCCGTTATACAATTAAACTCACTCATTTTATGAATGAGGAAACAGAAAAGGTAAATCCTTACGTATATATTAGTCCTGTTGTATTTACAAAGGCGTTCTTTAAGTTATCTGTAGCAGCTAAGAAACTATTCTTAGACATCGCTATGCAGCAACATACAGAAACAACTTTAAAGCGTTCTTTGGACAAGCAGGATGAAAGAGGAAACAAAACTCACTTTGGTGGAATGTATCGTTTCTTACATAAAAAATATCCGCACCAGATCCATGTGGTTATCGAAGAATTAACAACTGCATTACCATGTACGGGAAATCCCCTATTTAAAATTTGTAAAATGCAAAAAGGTGTAAAGCATACCAAACGATATACAACATTATATCTATCTATCCATTCGGACTTCTTATGTACGAAAGAATCTGGAGAAGAGCAACATAGGGATCCATTTACACCAAAAGCTACATATGCTCGTAAAGCGAAATTCATTGAATCAGTCCTACAAGAAATGAATATCGGTGAACTGTCTGCAGACATGAATAAATTCATTCATGTTTTAAAGCATACTTGTCATCGTCAAATTCGCAGTGTAATTCGTGGACTTCGCGACATGGTTGATCGAAAAGAAGGATATCCAACGAAAATTGTATATACATTGAAAAAACTATTGCATCAAACATCTCAATATCAAATTCTTGATACAGCAGCAAAAGAAGGTATATACCCTCTTATTGCGCAACATATACCAAAAGAGAGAAATAGTGACCGTGAACAAGCTGTCTTTAATTTTGGTCTACATTATTCAATGTACTCTCTTCACAACATTAAGAAGATGTTTAAAAATGTGCATGCACTACTGAAACAAAAGTTTGCGGTACCAGTGACTGAAGAATCTTATCACCGTAATTATCTAAAGTACCAGGAAGAAACGTTATTTAGAAAATATGCATATGATCAGGGAGTGAATCTCCATGCATATATCGCTTTAGAAATTGAAATGCGTGAAAAATTAAAAGTTCGTGGCCATAAAGAACGCACAATTCCAAGTGATGTACGTGAATGGTTTATCGGAGCAATTGATAAGCTGCCACAAGAAAAACTTCGTGTTATTGAGCTACCAAAACAGTTTAATTTACTAGCGTTTATGCGTACCTTCGAACGCTTAGTACGTGCTGGTGTAACAATAACAGCTCCAGATCAGGTGCTAACCGCAATGGAAATAAAATAATAGCAACAAGCTCTCTATTTTTGAAAAAATCGAAAGTGGAGGGCTATTCGTGTTTGTTTCATTCCCCCCCCTTTTTCTACTACTCTATTTATCAATACCAAATCAGAAGGACTTCATGTAAAATGGAGTCTTTTTTTATACACTTCTATACAAATCCTCTTCTACCTATAGAAGAATCTCCACACTACACATTGAATATTCTTCACGTGTAGTAAAACATCCAATTTTATATCTACAAAAAATCAAAAGGATATTTATAAAAATAGTAGATATGAGGACAAATATAATCAAATGTGAATAATATTTTCCCAATACCCTTGAGAATACTAGTGTCGTTGAATTCATCTAATAAAAATCATCAATAATAATGTGAGTTATGTGTAAATACTGAGTAATGTTAACAAATAGCTGCATTATCTGAACAAATTGTGGATAATTGAACGCTAAATACTGCTCCATTTACCAAAATACAGAAAATAAGCCCTATTTACATGGTTGAATAAATATAATGTGATTTGTATCAATTTCTTTCCGATTTCATGTAGAAACATATAATTTTCTTTCTGCTTTTTTGTAGAATTGAAAGTCTAATAATCCTTAAATCTACGGATACATTTTCTACTATTTATGATTTTTTACGTTCTCATATCTAATTTTCCCTTGTGGGAGTAAGTCTTTTCCCTATTTTTGATAACCTATAAAAGTTTTATCTTTATTTCTTTTTAATATATAAGATATATATTTATAATAGATTTTAATATTACTAGTTACAACGGACATAACTTTTTTAAAGGCGTTCTATAGGGATTAACAGAAAGACAAGCTAATTATCACCTTCTAATTATGGATAGAAACGCTTGTATAATAAATTTAATAGTAAACTATGGGTTGTCCTTGCAAGAGCTTGTATCACTTAATATGAGCCATATACAGTTTGCTAGAAATATCTTAGTTGTTCCTGGTGAAAATGGAGTAATAAGGCATGTCTCCTTAACTGAGGAAAATACGAAGCAGCTTTACAAATACTATACAACCATTCCGGAACCTGTAAGGCCTCAGCAATATACAGATAATCCCCTATTGGTGGCATTTGATTTTAATCGAGGTACGTATCGATGGGTGTACGAAAATGATGCGCCAAAGGCTTTGTCTGAGGTTGCTGTGCAAAAGATGATACGACTTGAAGTGAAACGAGCAGAGTTAAATGGGCGTATTTCTGCACAGCAGATGAGGAACACATTTATTTTCCGTCTTATTAAGTAAGGAATAAATGAAGATGAATTGGTAAGTAGAATGGGATTCAAAACTAAGATATCCCTAAAAAGATATTTCCGATATTTACAACAAGTGTAGCTTTGAAATAAAGTTTAATTTAAAATAACGTACGAACCTGTATTTTACGGAAGACTCAAAAAATGTATTTTGAAAAAAATCGATTAAAATAGATTCTACAGTTTTAGATACAGAGGGAATTTTTATAAAAATGTTTGTTTATTCTAGGGTATGTTTTGTTGAACATTAGACACTCCAAAAATGAGAAGGGATATATCTATTATGTTAAACCATACAACAGGAGAAGATGTTGTTGTTTTATATGCTGAATTAGAAGACCACGAGCATATTATAGTGAAAGTTCAAATCAATGATAAAATAGGCATGGTTAGACTTGGTTATTGGGAGCCAAGAATTATTCCTGAAACATATAGTCCTTACCGATTGGAAATTCTAATTGAACTTAGTAACTACATCGAGATGGAAGGGAAATCATTTCGTAATGAATTTGAATATATGAGGATGAAAATTTTAACATTCGGTTAAGCTGATTATTCGTTCTATTACTGTGATAGAAGTATTTCTTCAGGTGCACCTTTAAAATAAAGTTTAATCAAAACGCACTTAGAATGGTTTATGTAGCCTTGGAATAAAGTTTGATTAAATTAACCTAATAAACCTTGATAAAAGAGACAAATAGAAAAGCGTGTTTTGAAAAAAAGATTGATCAAAACACACTTTTTCTATATTCAATTGAATCATCCTTTTATAAAAAAGTTTGATAATTTTTGTTATCCTTGCTCAATTAAAGCGCCCGATTGTTGAATAGAATGACTCACATTTTTTTAAACAACTTTATTATCACTTTACAGCGGAGGTAAAATAATATACCAAATCGGATTCCATATTAATTATTTTTCTCTTTTTTTAAATCGATTTGTTTTTGTATTTCATTCTGTGCTTCATCACTCATTTCAAATGCATACTTATGAGACCAGTACTTTTTTGTTACAGGATTGTTTTCCACCCTTACAGTGACATCTTTTTTGGAATCTTCATTTAAAAATCGTTAATTTTTATTTCATGCACTGGATTCGATGGTCTATTTTCTGTCTTGCTTGAGTTTATACTCTTTTCAAATGTTTGTTTAACGATTGTTAAATTTAAGTTGTACTTCTCTTTAAAAAATTGAATCGCATCAGATTCAGCATTTTTTCGGATGTTCGTTTCTTCTTCAGGAGTAAGAGCTGCTAGTTTCGCCTTCTCTTCAGCCTGTTGGTTATTTTTAGATAAATTCATTTCTCTTTCGTTTTCTTTTGAATCAAAATCAACCAACCATTTTTCCTGTTTATAGTGCGCTTCAATAGAAGCTGTACAGGAATACCCATCTATTTTTTCGTCTTTTTGTTTATCGCAGTTTAATAATTCATACCTAATCAATAAACTAGGATGCTGGGGACTCCCCGTACCCTCATTCCATTGCAGCATACTTTGTTTAATCTTATCCGTAATCTTAATGGGACCATTGTTTTTTTCTACTGCCTCTTTTACCTGATCTGTAAATATGTAGTTTTCTTCATGTTTACCATAAATGCTTAAAGGGATCTCTAAAGCAAGCCGTAGTATCAACCAAGATAATGCATAATAAGTCAACATTCTCTTTATAGAGAATATACGAAACATAGCAAGTACAGCGCCAATACATATTAGTGGTAAACCTATATAAAGTAATGGAACAGTAATTATAAATGTAAAAGCTGTCATGAGAAGAATACCGTAAACCAAACTGTTATATTGCGGAATCCCCTTGCTGTATGCAGATATAATTAAGACCCAGATGTAACTTGTTGAAGCGAGAAAAGCAATTATATAATACGTCTTATTTCTTCTGTTTTTCTCTGCCATTTTTTCACCATCTTTGCCATATTGAAAATCTATTTTTTAGTTTAACATAATAACCCCTCGAAAATTATCTATTCTGAAAATACAATGCTATGAATGTAGATTTTAAAAAAAGTTTGATTAAAATGAATTCTTTTTTAACAGATTTAAGTTTGGTTTTTATAAGAAAGTTTGATCATTTTCTACCTTTGATCTTCAAAAATCGCGGCAGCCGCTTACACATTGGCCATATTTATTATCACCCACAGCCGTCACCATGCTGTCAGATTTAAGTCCAACGGTATGACGACAATCCGCCGCTATGGTATCTTTAGGCCACCGTTTCACCTTTAATATAATGTGATTTTACCACGCGGAATAGTATGATATACCCATTGAAATGTGATTGTAACACATAAGAAAAAGCCTTGTTGTATAAACAAGACCTTGTCACACAATGGTATATCTAGTATCCTCTGAAACACATAAATTTAATTTGTAAGTTCTTTTAGGATTTTCGGCAGCCGTTCCTTTTTAAAGACAAACTTGAAAGATTGATTGTCTTTTAAAGTAACTTGAATTGCTCCATTAAGTATACTAGTTAGTTCTTTACATTCCGTTATATCGAAGCGATGAATTCCGATGGCGAGTTGAATGCCCAAATTCATTTGTTGTTTATATACAAGTAATCTTTGGTTTGTTATCACTAAAACAATTGGCATATTCTCTTTAGTGAGCCAAGAGATTTCAGGAAGAAGTTTCATCACCCAATTAGTAGGGGCAGTTCTTCCAGTAAAGACATCGATAATTTGTTCATTAGGTTCTAAATCATGTTTAACTTTTTCTTGATATTTAACAGAAAGATTCATTTTTATTTCCCTCTCATAGTGGAATTTTTAGTTTATTACATAAAGTCTGCCGAATTTAATTTTTTAATTTCTCCTATTAATTCTCTTAACTTGATTTCAAACCCTTCAGACAATCTTTAGGTGAACATCTCCCTTGTACGACAATGATTTATTGTAATCAATTTAAATTGTTTTCCTTTCTTTTTGCATAATGGACAAACAATATCACTAGTTACACCTTTCGAAGCGCCGCAGCAGTCTCCCATTTTACATTGAACCTCCTTTTACAAAATTCACCACTAAACCAAAGTGTATATTCGTATTAATAAAGGTATAATACTTTAGGAAACCTTGGGACAAGTAAGGGATTTTCCATTGTCTTTAGATGTGATACTTAGCATATACGGTACAGCAACATGTGACCAAGCTTCAGCTGTTGGAGAACTCGATACATACTCTGGTGCACATGACTGTAACATCGAAGTATGAATTCCTCCGCCTGGATCTAGCGCAACTACTGCCAGTTCTTTCGGCAATTCTAGTGCCATTGATTGGGTTAAACCCTCTATAGCAAACTTGGACGCGCAATACGGTGCAAGTTCTGCCTCACCGGATCGTCCCCAACTTGAACTAATATTGATTATGATCCCTCGTTTATTATGAATCATAGCCGGTACAAACGCCCTTATCACATTGACTACACCATTCACATTGATATTCATAACATTTGCAAATTCTTCTGAAGAAATAGTCCAAAGCGTTGCATTTTTATTTACAATAGAGGCATTATTAATAAGTAAATCCGGTGCACCGTATCGCTGAAGAATATATTCACCCCAAGCTTTAACAGCCTTATCGTCTGAAACATCAATGGATTGAAAATCATGTTTGTTGTCAAAATGTCTCTTGATTTGTTTTATCTTACTTTTGGAACGACCACATCCAACAATCAACCAACCTAGTTCAGAAAAACGGTCAATTAATGACCGACCTAATCCTTGTGTTACCCCAGTGATTATCACAAGTTTTTTATTATTTTCCCTATCCAATTGGTTTCTCTCTCCCTTCAACATTTTGATTCTTAAATTTATTTTACATTTTTTCAATTAATGATACTTGCTACATATTGACTAGATTTTTTACAACTTTAGTAGTAGAAAATTTTTTAATAAACTGGAAATTTTTCGAAAGTCGCTACCCTTAGGACAGAACAGTAGAAGCTATCTCAAAAGTCCTTTTTAAGAAAAAAGTTAAGCATATAAAGCAATAATAAAGTTATTGAATTTTGTTATGAAATATATATAAGCCTTGCACATTGTATTGTAGCAAGGCTCTTTAAGGTTGTTTAATTTCTATCCATTTAATTATATTTACACTCAAAAATTAACAATAAAGTTATTTAATTCCTATTGAACTAAAGCACC
The DNA here is from genome assembly GCF_000633475.1 of Bacillus sp. H1a. Lineage (NCBI taxonomy): Bacteria > Bacillati > Bacillota > Bacilli > Caryophanales > Bacillaceae > Bacillus > Bacillus sp. H1a. The sequence continues at coordinate 7,959 of NZ_AYMH01000082.1, forward strand.
TGTTAGTTAAAGAACAACAAAATGAACTGACAAGCAATAGATATGGAAATTAGGTTAAAGAAGTTAGTAATTGCATTTACTCGCTTGATTTGTAAACCGAATTGCTCCTAATTAGCCAGTCTTTGATTAGTCCTTGTACCATTTTTCGTTTTTCTATCTGAAGCATATGACCAGCACCATCTAAAATGGAAAACGTAGCATTCGGAAATTTTTCTAGAAGAAAGAAGTGATCTTTATACCCACAGATAGAATCTTGTTTCCCTAGAATGATGAGTGCAGGTTGTGTAAGTGTACCTACATTATTAAGTGGTTCTTCAGAAAGAAAATACCCTTTCTCTCTCCAATTTGACATTAAAAAATTTTTATTAGCTAACAATCGTCCAGGTTGGATTTCGTTTAAAAAGTATTTAAGGTTCTCTTTATTTTGATAATTCATCAATGTTTCAAAAGCCATTCTTATATCAGAATCCAATTCTTTTAATAAATCTTCATCTTTTGTAACGACTATTTTTTTAGGAAGATCTCTATCTTTCAAATGAAGTGAAGTAGCCAGCAAACAAATACTCTTTACATTTTTATGTCTATGGTGCAAAACACCTTGTGCCAAATATCCTCCAAATGAAAAACCAATAAGAGAAAATGCTTGGTTAGGAATTGTCATATTGATAAAATCCAAAATATTTAAAAGCATATCATCTGAAGAGTTGAAATTTTCGTCAATTAAACTTCGACCGTGAGCAGGTAAATCTATATATATTCTCTGAAAACCCTGAATCTTATCAAAAATTGTCTCTATCCAAGCTTTCATAGATTTATGGTCTGTACCCATTGAATGCATTATTAATATTGGAAAACCATTACCTACGGTTTCATAATAAATACTACCTTTTGCAACTAAGCAATCCATCGGAATTTTTCTCCTTATTCATGCTACTTTTATCCGAACCAATTTATGTCCACTTACTATAGATAGTTCTGTATTAAGTTAAAAAAACCTTTTGAACTGCTTGAAAGAAAGATTTTTAAATAACTTTATTATCACAGTACAAAGCAAACAAAAAATAACTCCAAAATTAACTTTTGTCGTATATTTGGGAGTTGCTTGACGTTTACATTTAAAAGCAGCATAAATACACCAAAATAAAAAGACGTATTCTATTTATAGAACACGTCTTTTTATTAATTTATGTCTATCTTTTTAATCACAAGTTCTTTCTTACTGATTATATCTTGAAAATGTTCTTCTTTATTTTCTTCTATATATTTCATAAGTTCTTCGAATTCCATTATTATCACCTATTTCCCTTAACCTTTATTAATTGTTCTAATTCGAATACAGACAGTACATTAATGTGTAAAAATTTTTTTAGAGCATTCCAAAACTCTCCATGATCAATTAATGATACCTGAAGAATGCTTTCCCAAACATCAATCCCAACCTCGTTATATTGAGGATTCCCTTTTATGAGGCAACCTTTTTGTATAGTAAACGAGACCGAATTTGGTTCTACAGCTTGATGAAGTTTAAGTGAAGGAACCAAATCAATCGGAGCATGTAAATGCATATTATTCAAGGATTATAAAAAGGCTTTTTGATAACAAAGAGTAATTTTCTCTATCTTTTATTCGAAAGTTAACTTCTTGTTTGTGGTGAAGTGCCCTCTCCTATTTCTGCTACTGGTTCAGTGTAAAAATTCAACTTTTTCTTTTAGGCGTTTTCTCTTGTATAGGATCATGAATTCACTTAGACAAAAATTAATGGTTGTTTCTACTAAATCATTAGTACGTTAAAAATGTGTCTACAGGTTCTTAACATATAGGTTCCATTCACATGAAATTAATCAGTTGTTAATTTTATGTGATGTTGTAATTGCTATCATCATTTCTACTAAATTACGAAAGCTTTTATTGTAATGTAAGTATCACTTTGATGTTAATAAGATAAGACCTGACTGTTAATAATCTTTCATAGCAATGATGTAATTTTTTAGGGTAATACTATTAGAATGTCCAGGTTTAAGAGATTATTTACAAGGATTTTAAGAACTTTTGCATCAGTCAGCTTAACCCTGAACTCTCTTTTTAACATGTTGAATATAATTTGAGATGCTTTCTGTTGTTCATATGAAATTAACAACCTCTCTTAATGACTTTCCAGGAATGACTGAATTTGACAAGGAATTGAATTCAAATGAGGCACAGAGCATATTTTTTCTGACAACATATACATTAATGTGAGCTAACAAGTACTAAGTGAAGAACAGTGCATTAACATAACATTAACAATTATCGTTCCTATAAGAGATAAATCCTGTTAAAACAAATAGGTAATAAAGAAAAACTTAGTATGAATTGTTATAAGATCTTCATGAAATCTCCTTAGTAATATACATACATACATACATACATACATACATACATACATACATACATACATACATACATACGTCTGATAGTAGTTGTTTGAGTATTAAAGATTTTAAACGTGATTTATATAAGGTGTATAAATAAGGTTTATATATAAAGTTTGTATAAGAATCTTATAAAAATTATTAACATGTAATAGATATATAATATTTAATTTACCGTTGATATAACGGCATTTGTATATACGACTTATATATAAGATTTTCATATAAGGCGTATAATAACATTTGTGAGTTTCATGTTAATAAGAAGAGGTGATTTTTTATGTGTTTTTATCAATTTTATTCCGGATATTTTAGTATTCTTTATTAAAATGTAAATCACATGAAATTTAAGATTGATATAACATGTATACGCGTTATATATACGTCGTATATATAAACCCCTATAAAATATAGAGTATTTCTGATTTAGTTGTTATAAGTCTTATATATAAGTCCTATATATAAGTTTTATTTATAATGACTTGATATACAACGTGTAATGATGTACTATGTTTCTAGGAATAATTAACCAATGCATTAAGGGGGGGACAACTTGAACGAGGTTTTAAGTGAAAAATATCAAACAATCAAGTTTGTAGATGAAGTAGTAAACATGTTTGCTGATATACTTGAACAAGATGAGATACTCTACAGTGTATTTCTATACATAGGAAACGTAGTAAATAAACAATTTCAAGAGACAAAGTACATGAGGGGCATATCTATTAATGAAATAGTGGAAAATGTAGTTATTGATAGGAGAGTAAAGAAGAAAAAAGGAAAATCCTATTCATTAGAAGTTGAACGTACAAATATATCTAGACGTTCAGCAGAAATAAGTGTGAGTACGCTATCATCAATGTCTTTAATCTATGAAAAGACTATGCACCCATATAAATTTTTAATCTCAACTTATAGAGGACAACAAGTACTTATTGAGTTAGGGAAAAGAAAAAAGGTAAATAAGGAGAGATAAAATAATGGCAAAAAACTTCTTGAAGAATGAAGTAGCAGTTAAAATGACGATGGTTGGATTTGGTCAAGCTGGTACTAGAATGGTAGATAAATTTGCGGAATATACACATACAGATGGCACAGCAGTATATAATTGCCTAGCACTAAATAGTAATGATGGAGATCTAGCTGAATTAAAAAATGTACCAAAAAGCAATCAAGTTTCACTTAAATTAGGTGGTTTAGGTAAGAACCCTGAGCGTGCGGTAAAAGTTCTTGATTCAAATGAGGAAGCAAAAGAAAAACTAAAAGAATTTATTACTGAGCGTGTAAGACCTTCTGATGAACTTGTTTTATTCTTTGCAGGTTTAGGTGGAGGAACAGGAACTTCTACAATCATTAAAGCTATTGAAGAATTTTCGGCTTTTCATAACAAGCCAGTAATCAGACAAGAATTACAAAAAGTTGCGCAGGAATATCCAATGGCTGAAATCAAAGCAAATCAAGCAAAGTTTGCGAGAATTGCCTTTGAAAATGCTATTGAGCGCAAAGACTTTATTAAAATGGGGATTGTTGTAACACTTCCTGTCCGAGCAGATGGGCCGGATGTATTACGACAAGTAAATAAATTTTCACAGGAGATTTGGAAATTAGCAAATGATAAATCAAAAGGTGTAGCATTTGTAGTATTTGCTGATAACCAGCACTTTTACGATGAATTTAAGGAATTAAATGAAAATGAGAAAAAGGGTATTGCCAATTCACGAGATTATGCAAATCAACGCATTAGTGAAATTATTCATGAGTTAAATACAGCTGCCAATGGATCTGGTACATCTGTAATACTCGATTCCCAAGACTTTAAACGTATTTTACTTGAGAAGACGGGCTGTTTAGTAATTAATAAGGTTTCACGTAATATGAACCAGATAGAAAATAGCCATGCAATTATAGAGATGTTCCAAGAATCATTAAGAGGAAGCTCTTTCCATCCCCCAATTGATTTGATGAAGAAGAATAACGACGGTTCTGTTGAAGCGTCAAAAGTACATCATTTTGGTATGCTCGCTATCTTAGATGAGCAAAAAAACATTAATGATTCCTTTATGGATGATGCTAAGGTAGAAGTTTCAAATAATCTACCTATAAATGGTACAGTTTTTAACGGATATTTGGTAAGTAAGAATGATTTCTTAGGAAGTGTATATACGTTCTATAAAACTGATGCATTACCATCGAGATTATCTAAAGGGTTAGTTGAAGAATTTAATGAGTTTAAAGAAAGACAAAGCCAAATTCAGTTTACAAAGTCTCAAATTAGTACTATCGAGAGTATAGATGAGGATGAGGATTTAGGTTTTGCATTTGGAGATTTTATCGATATGGGTAGTGACGAAGAAAATAATGATGCTGGAGCAAATGAAGATGCTGAATTAGCGGATTTTCTAGATCCAGATAAGATGTTCGGCACTACAAAATAATAAAAAAGTCTGGATCTTTATCCAGACTTTTTTATTATTCCACAGTATTCATAAGAGATTTTATATAATCAATAATATTATCCTGTATGTACTGCTCAATGAAGAATTGCTTTTTACCCAAATCTTCCTCTTTTTTAAACCAACCTACTTTTCTAGTACGTTCTTCTTCAGATTTACTATTCCACAGGCTTTCTGCTTGTTTTCTTAGTTCCTGTCGTGCTCTATGCTCAATAATGAAATTATCAAGTCTATCTTGACGTTGACGTAATTTTAGGGTTTCTGCATCCTCTGGTTGCGGTAATTGTTTAAGTATACTTTCTACCCTCTCTTCATAATGAGATTGAATATGTTTTATTTTTTCTTCTAACTGTTTAGTTACCATTTTTTCAATAATTTCTGCAGTGGCTTGAAGGTTTAATTCAGTAGATACTTCACTTGTTTGATGCTCTGGTGATACTGGTCTTAAATCAAATTGGTGTGGTAAAAGGTCAATAATTGCATCTAAAGACCATTTCTCATCCCTTTTTTGCTTTATAAATAGAGCAATTTCAAGATCTAAAGTATTATAGAGTTTTTCGTTTGTATTTTGGGTTCTTAACGTTTCGTGAAGCCCTTTTTCCTCTAGAATATTGAACCAATTATAAACTGTATTATGATGACGTCCGACTAGTTTAGAGAATTCCGTTATCCGCCATGCTTTTTCGAAAACATTATCATTTAATATGTCATCATCGTTAATTTGATGGTCTTGTGTTTCGTTTTTTTGCTCAATCATTGTAGCTACCTCCTTAAAAATCAACTCATGAACACCCAATTTGTAATTAACATGTGAACTGAAATTAACATATTAGACAGTATTTCGATAATATTCATGTGAATCCCTACTTATTCAGTAACTCACATGAAATATAAAATTGACATGTAATTGAATGCTTGTTAACAAAACATTAACTGTCAATACAGAATGCACTTGATTTGTTGATGTTGTTGTTAACTTTAAGTATATAAATTGTAATGTTCTATCAATGGAAATGCCTATCTTTTATGTTTGTTACATTACTGATAGTTGCCATGAGATTAACAAATCATGTTACTTAATATTAATGATAAGGAAATGTAGGTGTTTTGTAAACAAGTTATAAGGATATAATCAATGATGTTATGGAAAAACAACCAGATTAAATTAGGAAACTTAAATTATAATGTATAAAAGCTAGAAAAAAAGGTAATAATACTACTAATTTAGTAGTATTTCGTGAGTTAGAATGTATTTAGTGATCTAGGACCAGAATCTACATAAATAAACTTTAAGGGTTAATTCCCGCTCTATGCTGCGATTAATATGATATGTATGAGTATTTTAATACGGTATGGAATACTTGAGGTAGATTTATGTAGTTACGTTAATACTAGTGATTTCTAAACAGCCTAAAGACGTCGTTTATCTAATATAAAACAGCATTTTTTATATTAAAGGCGGAAATCATCTGATTTAGGACTAGATTTTGGCTTAGTACTGAGATTAACATGAGATATGAAATTAACATAGAAAGGATTGTAAAATGATGACCTTTGTTAATTGTTAATGTCTTATCAATCGAAAGACTATCGGGTACTACTGTATTTGTGGTATCTTTCTTAAAGCGCGCCCTTTCATATAGTGTGTTTAATAACTACTTTAATTAATATGAAGTTCAAATGTACTAAAATTCTATTCCAATCAATTAAACAAGTCTTTTGATACCTCTTTAATGTTAGTTAATTAATTGTGGACACAAATAACATAATAAATAAAGAGAATAAAACTAACATACGCATCAGTTATCAGACGATCCTGGTAAGAATACCTATAATATTATCATTAACACGAGATTGATATTCAAACACTTCACCATATCTATTGTTAATTTCATATCAACTAAAAAGATATAATATTAACATTGTAGTATCCATTCTAAACTTTATGAAACTACAATGTTTATGGAAGTATGTCAACAAAAATGCGAGCTGTCATATAGGTTATCAATAGATTGAAGTTTTATATTTTGTTGCAAGTCCAGCTTGTAGGCTTTATAGCTATTTATAATTCTTTCTATTAAGAAGAGTTTCTTATAAGGTTGCTAATGATGTCAAATGAATATGTATACTTATTGTGTTAGAAATGTTGATATAAAATTAACATCTCTCTTTGTGTTTCTGATTATATGTTAACGTTGGTTGATATGTTAATGTGAGTATGTTTTGTAAAAAGGTTTTTATTGTTTACATGACATTAATATGGGAGTTAAATATATATTAAGCAATTTTAAAAAATCGGCTGCATATAAAGATTTTGGAGTTTTTGTACAAAAACTCCAGATCTCTTGTAAATAATTTCTTAGAAATAGTATTATGCTAAAACATGTTTGATTGACATGGGAAAGTTTGTTTAAATGAAAGTGACAAGAACCTGAATGCATACTGTTAATAGTAAGAAGTTATCTATAGCGCAATTCCAAGTGGTAGGCCCTTTAGCTATTTATAATTCTTTCTATTAAGAAGTGTACCTTATAAGGTTGCTAATGATATCAAATGAATATGTATACTTATTGTATTAAAAATGTCGATATGAAATTAACATTTCTCTTCGTAGGTCTGATTACATGTTAATGTGAGTTGATATGTTAATGTGAGTATGTTTTGTAAAAAGGGTTTTTATTGTTTACATAATATTAATATGGAAGTTAATTATATATTAAGCAGTTTTGAGAATTCGACTGTATATAAAGATTGTAAGGTTTTTGCACAAAAATTCCAAATTTCTTGTAAGCAATCTCCTAGAAATAGTATTATGCTAGAAAATGTTTGATTGACATGGGAAAGTTTGTTTAAATGAAAGTGACAAGAACCTGAATGCATATTATTAATAATAAGAAGTTATCTATGGTGCAATTCCAATTTTTATTTAGACTAATTATAGGTTGTATTTCTTATAGAACTTAAATGAGAAGAGGTTAATAAGATTTTTAAAAATAAATAGTAGATAAAAGTGATAAAAACAGGTAATTGCTTCATACATGCAATTACCTGTTTTTTATGTACTTTGCTGGTCCTTAATTAGTACTATTTTGGGTTATGGAAGCTCAAATTGTACCGTAGGTACGACCTTACTGTTAATAAAATTAGTTCGGGCTGATAATGCTGCCATTTGAACAAATTTTCCTTTTTCATACTAATCACACACCTTTTTCTAGAGTAGTAATATCAGTATGTCCAAGTTTTATAGATTTTTTGCACCAGAACCAGATATAGCTCTAGTTCCTGTTGGTTTGCTATGAATAAGTGATGTTATGTAAGAAAGGTGGTACAAGTTAATAGATGGCAATAGGTAAGATGCCCCTAACGGATTGATGCAAGGGTTAATCTTATCTATTGTCATCTACATTCAAATATAAAGTATTAGAAATGATGGTTATAGCTAACTGGTATATCCATTCTAGGGAAACCGCCCATATCCATTCTAGGGAAACCGCCCATACCCAT
>NZ_AYMH01000083.1:0-15828 GCF_000633475.1 Bacillus sp. H1a
ATAATGCCGATAATGGATAACAACCAAATGCCAAACATAATGCCAATAATGGATAACAACCAAATGCCGAACATAATGCCAATAATGGATAACAACCAAATGCCAAACATAATGCCGATAATGGATAACAACCAAATGCCGAACATAATGCCAATAATGGATAACAATCAAATGCCAAACATGATGCCAATAATGGATAACAACCAACCACCGAACATAATGCCGATAATGGATAACAATCAAATGCCAATGATGCCGCCATATCCGCATTATCAACAACAAAATCCATACTATAATATGCCATATCAACAAGGTGCACAGGTAGCACCGCAATATACTTCTATGCCAAATCCGAATATGATGCCAATGGATAATAATATGCCACCACTCGTGCAAGGTGAGGAAGATTGTGGATGCGGAGGAGAAAGTAGGTTATATAGTCCGCAACCAGGTGGACCACAATACGCCAATCCTTTATATTATCAACCGACTCAGCCAGCATATGCACCACAGCCGGGAACGATGTATTATCAGCCGGATCCACCAAATGTATTTGGAGAACCAGTTTCAGAAGAAGAGGACGAAGAGGAAGTTTAAAAAAGGTGGGATTATTCCCGCCTTTTTTGTATTTGTGGTAGTTAAGAAAACGTGAGATTTACATCAAGTGCTAGAAAATTCCTAGTGAAATATTAACAGTGTAAAAAGCCGCTCTGTTACTCATTATAAGAAGGAGCTTTTCGAAAAGAGAAGTTCATTCTAACAAGGGGGGTTTTTGTATTGAATACGAAAGTAAAAGTTATTGCTGCTTCTTTGTTAGTTACCAGTGCGTTAGCTGCATGTGGTACACCTAAAGAGAAAACTGCGATGGACGGGCGTAATTATAATTACGAGCGTACATCTTATAATGATACACATCCAAATCGTACTAATGTAACGCGTAACGATCGTTATACAGATTATGTAACATACCGAAATGGAAACAGAGCAACAGACAATGTGTATGATTATCGTAACGGTACTGGATATAATTATTACCGTGATGTAAATTACAATGGACAAATTGCTAATCCGCACCCAACACGTAATATTACAATGAACAATTCATACATTAACAATGATGGTAAAACTGCAGAAAAAATTACGAATCGTGTGAAACGTATGAATAACGTAGATCGGGTTTCTACAGTTGTATATGGAAACGATGTAGCGATTGCGGTAAAACCACGTAATACAGCGACAGATGAAACAGCGATGGCAAACGAAATTCGTCAAGCTGTTGCGAGTGAAGCTGGAAATAGAAACGTGTACGTCTCTGTAAGAAACGACATGTTTACTCGTGTTGATGCAATGAGTACGCGTCTACGTAATGGTACAGTTACAAACGATTTTAATCGTGACATAACAAATATGTTCCGAGACATTCGTTACGGTTTAACTGGTACAGTACGATAACAATAAAGAGGAAGGGGAATCCCTTCCTCTTTATTCATCTTCGTCTTGTAAACGACGTTTTTTAATAAGATAACTAACGGAATAAGAAGTTAAAAAGCATACGAAGAGGATACTACCTGTAAGGATAGCTTCAAACAGAGGTCTCTCTGGACTGAAAATGATATAAATAATAGCCATAATAATCCCTACAATAAGGGAGCGTAAGACAAGTTTGTAATAAGGAGTTAACTTTATTTCCTTTTCGCTTTCTTCTACATCGATTGAAATACTTAATTGTAAATAGCTAAGTAAAATACTTGTAAGAATAAATAATAACCATAATGGAGATTTCGTAATTTGATCCATTCCTTCAGTGAATCCGATATAGCCTAAAATTCCGATTATACCAATTGATTGAAAGAGAAAGGCAATACGTATGTTTTTTAATGTTTGAAGAATGAGACGTTCATCTTTAATTTTTTTCAAAGCATTCAGCCCCTGTTTATATTTATAGTATTAATTGTAATATATATATTTCATTAATCAATTTATAATTTACATAAAGTTTATTTAGGTAAAAAAGGAAATGAAATATTTTTATAAACATGTTGCGCTTATACTTTATTAATGTTATATTAGCAAAGCGATGAGCTAATTTACGTAAGACGAGAGATATGCTTAAGTGCTAAACACGCGAATGTGGTCGCCTGGTCTCTCGCCGTAAACGCATCAAGACGCCTGCTATGCAGGCGTCTTTCATTTTATATGAATGTAAAGAGAAGAGTGGAGGAATCCAATCTTCTCTTTTTTTATTGAATTTAAAGTCAGAAAATAAAGTTATTTACAAGTGTATGTGAAAGGGTTACTATTTAATGGTAATATATTACATGTTTTTTAGATATAAAAAGTTGGGATGAAGAGGATATGGAGAATTTTGAATGCAGAAATACAGAAATTGTGTTAGAAAAGTTTCAGGTCGTAACACCTATATTTCAGGCGTTGGGAGATGGGAATCGTCAGCAAATTATTATGTTGTTACTAGAAAACAAACATATGAATGTAACGCAAATAACAGATAAGATGGGGATTTCTAGGCCGGCTGTTTCACATCATTTAAAAATTTTAAAACAAGCAGAGTTAATTGTAGCGGATCGGAATGGAAAAGAAATTTTTTATTCTATAATAGCTGGAGATTTTTTAAAACAGGTGAAGGATTTACTTCAAGAGATAGAGTCGAATTATTAATTTTTTTTAGTTAATGAGTAAACAAGTTTAAACATTTGAACTTGTTTTTTACGAAAAGGGGTAATAAAAATGAACAGTATAAATCGTATGCACGTAATTATGTTACTTGTTCCTTTGTTTTGGGGTGGCTCTTTTGCAACAGCAGAGCATATTATTACCGAGATTCCACCAATTACTGCAGCGACAATTCGTTTTGGTTTAGCTGGTTTCATTTTGATAGGAATAGTTTTTATGAAATCTGAGTGGAATACAAGTTTGTTAGTTGAGAATTGGCGGGGATTGTTATTTGTATCGTTAACAGGTATTTTTGGGTACAACATTTTTTTCTTTATGGGACTTCACTATACTTCTACTATGAATGGCTCACTTATCATTGCTACCATGCCAGTCTTTGTGACATTGGGAGCAATATTATTTTTTAAAGAATCTTGGAGTTTAAAAATAGGAATAAGTTTAATTTTATCGCTTATCGGTGTAATAGTTGTTATTACGAGTGGTTCATTGAATACGCTTATGTCCTTGTCATTTAATAAGGGAGATCTTTTATTTATAGCTGCCTTAATATGTGGGGTGTTATATAGCTTAACAGGAAAAAGAGTTATGCGTGGTGTATCACCCTTATTAACTACAATGAGTATGACGGTATTAGGAACTGTTTTTTTAGCAGGCCTTTCTTTATATGAAGATGGCTGGAGAGAGGTTTCAACGCTTTCCTTACAAGGATGGATAGAGATGCTGTATATGGTGATATGTGGGACGTTAGTTGGGTATATAGTGTTTAATAAAGGAGTAGAAGAGCTAGGTGCAAGTAAAGCTAGTATGTATTTAAATATAACTCCCATTGTGGCTACTGGCATATCAGTTATATTATATGGAGCAATTGTTACGTGGCAGCAAATAGTTGGAATGATAATTGTACTAATCGGAGTCTATATAGCAACGATGCAATCCAATAAAGATAAAAAACTACTTTCGCATAATCACTGCGATTCTAAATAGGGGGAAATAGTGTAAAGGTGTACAAAAAATTGAATTCTATAATTCTTAATAGGGGTATTCTATGAATTAGGGATAAAACCCCCATTTCCGGAAAAACTACAAATGAAAGTATGATTTTGCCTAGAAGAGGTGAACGGAAATGAAATGGATACTGATTGCAGTGCAAGCTTTCGTTATGGTGTTTTGTTTAGTTTATGAAACGAGTGTGAGGGCGGAAGGGCCAGTACCAGAAGTAAAAGAAAAAGAACCTCAAGTTACAATTTTATTAGAGCGTATGTATGTTGATGGAGAAGTAAGTGAGGAAATATTTACGGAAAAAGTAGTGAATTTGGAGCAGTTTTTGCAGCAATATAAAGAGTGGCAACTTGTTGATCGTGATGATGTACAAATCGTATTACAAAAGAAAATTGATGATATTTCACCTTTATTGAAAACAAGTGGTTATTTTGGTGTTTCAGAGGAAGGAATATTACAAATTTTTAAAGGTGTACCGAAAAGTGATAACGCGATTCACTCATTTTTTCAAATTGATATGAAAAAGCTTGAAAGTTATGAGCGTGCGAAATTAAAACGTGGCATTCGTATAAAATCAAAAGAAGGTTTTGTGAAGACCATTGAAAAAATGAAGCAGTATGCAGTGAAAAAGTAAGAAAAGCAGCTCTGGTGCGAGCTGCTTTTCTTATTTATTTTTATCTAAAATTTGTTTAGCGATTTCATCAATTAGCATATCTTTTCCGATTGGATTAAATGCTTTCGTATTGAAGACTTCATTCGATACTTCGTATACGTGATTATTTTTCACTGCTTTATTATCTTTCCAAACTGCACTGTTTTTATAGTCTTCATACACTTTATCAGCTTCGCCGCCGAAGTTTACAATGAACATTTGATCAGGCTGGAATGCAACGAGGCCTTCTAGTGATACTTGTGCCATCGTTTGTTTTAAGTCTGTACCTTTTGTTGCTGGAAGTTTTAAGTCGTTAAAGATGATGTCACCATATCCGAAGCTACCGTATACACGGAAGTTTTGTGGTGTTACTGCAACGAACATAAAGTTTTCGTCTTTTGTTTTTTCTTTAATTTTTTTAGATAAAGAGTCTGCTTTTTTATCGTAGTCTGTAATCCATTTATCAGCTTTCTTTTCTTCGTCAAATAGTTTACCTACTTCTTTAAACTTACCGCGCCAGTCTTCTAGATTTGTTTCTAGAACAACTGTCGGTGCCACCTTTTCTAGTTGATCATAAATTTTCAATTGACGATTGTTTAAAATAATTAAGTCTGGTTTTAAAGCAGTAACAGCTTCTAAATCAACTTTAGGTGCCCAATACCAGCCAACAGCTTTTACTCCGTCTAGCTTTTCTGTTAAATGATTTTGGATTTTATCTTTATATGTATTTGCTGTACCAACAGGTTTATGTCCAAGAAGTAACAATTCTTCTGTTGATCCAGATAAGTCAACAATCCTTTTTGGATTTACTGGAATTGTCGCTTCTCCTTTAGCGTGTTTGACAACTTTTGTTTTCGGTTGTTCTTTCGCTTTAGACTCATCTTTTTGAGAAGAGCAGCCAACGATAGAAAGGACAACTAACATGATAGTAAATAAAATAAATAGCCTTTTTTTCATCCTAATGTAACCCCTTTAATTAATATTGATAATCATTATCGACTATTGTATAGTAATGTTCTTTCTGTATTTATGTCAATAGAAAAAAACGGAAATTTTAAACAGAGAACATTTGTTGGGGTATCCTCGCTTTTCTATTGTTAAATATGTTAAAATGGAATACATGATTTGAGAGGGAGAGATCGTATTTTGTTTGAATATGTTACAGGTTACGTGGAGTATGTAGGACCGGAATATGTCGTAATTGATCATAATGGAATTGGTTATCAAATTTTCACACCAAATCCATATGTCTTTCAAAGAAGTAAGCAAGAAATTCGTGTCTATACATATCATTATGTGAGAGAAGATATTATGGCACTTTACGGATTTAAAACACGTGAAGAGCGTTTATTATTTACAAAATTGTTAGGTGTATCAGGCATTGGACCGAAAGGTGCTCTTGCAATTTTAGCTTCTGGTCAAACAGGACAGGTCGTTCAAGCAATTGAACATGAAGATGAGAAGTTTTTAGTGAAATTCCCAGGTGTCGGAAAGAAAACAGCGCGCCAAATGATTTTAGATTTAAAAGGGAAATTAGCAGATGTTGTACCAGATGCGTTTGTTGATTTGTTCTCAGATGTCGAAAGTTTTGATGAGAAAAAAGGTTCATCAGTTGAACTTGATGAAGCGCTGGAAGCACTGCGTGCACTTGGTTATGCAGAACGAGAAGTTTCTCGCGTTGTACCAGAACTATTAAAAGAATCACTAACAACGGATCAATATATTAAAAAGGCACTTAGTCTTTTACTAAATGGTAAGAGGTGAGTATAATGGACGAACGTCTCCTTTCAGGGGAATCTGTATATGAAGATGCAGATTTAGAGTATTCATTACGGCCACAGACGCTCCGTCAGTATATTGGCCAAGATAAAGCGAAACATAATTTAGAAGTTTTTATTGAAGCGGCGAAAATGCGTGAAGAAACGTTAGATCACGTACTTTTATATGGACCACCTGGACTTGGTAAAACGACGCTTGCGAATATTATTGCCAATGAAATGGGTGTTAACATTCGAACAACGTCAGGTCCCGCAATTGAAAGACCAGGAGATTTAGCGGCTGTATTAACAGCACTGCAGCCTGGGGATGTATTATTTATTGATGAAATTCATCGTTTGCATAGATCTATTGAAGAAGTGTTATACCCAGCGATGGAAGACTTTTGCCTTGATATCGTTATTGGGAAAGGACCGTCAGCTCGATCTGTACGTCTAGACTTACCCCCATTTACGCTAGTTGGGGCAACGACGCGTGCAGGTGCATTATCAGCACCACTTCGTGACCGTTTCGGTGTACTTTCACGATTAGAGTATTATACAGTAGATCAGCTTTCTGCGATTGTAGAACGTACAGCAGAAGTATTCGAAGTGGAGATTGATTCGTTGGCAGCACTAGAAATTGCAAGACGTGCCCGTGGTACACCTCGTATTGCGAATCGTCTATTACGACGTGTACGTGACTTCGCGCAAGTTCGCAGTGACGGAACGATTGCGATGGAAATTACACAAATGGCGTTAGAGCTATTACAAGTAGATAAATTAGGACTTGATCATATTGACCATAAATTACTGCTTGGTATTATTGAAAAGTTCCGCGGTGGTCCAGTTGGATTAGAAACAGTTTCGGCAACGATTGGAGAAGAATCTCATACGATTGAAGATGTGTATGAGCCGTATTTATTACAAATTGGCTTTTTACAACGAACTCCAAGAGGCCGAATCGTAACTCCACTCGCATATGAACATTTTGGGATGGAGATGCCAAAGGTATGACGGAGATGCCAAAGCTGCTTATTACAGCTGGTATTTTACTCATTGTTGTTGGTCTAGCTTGGAAGTTTATTGGAAGGCTTCCAGGCGATATTTTTGTGAAAAAAGGAAACGTTACCTTTTATTTTCCTATCATTACATGTATTGTGTTAAGTATTGTATTATCTTTTGTTATGTATATAATAAATCGATTTAAATAAGAAATAGGTGGATATAGTTATGGATATTAATCTGTTTGATTTTCATTTACCAGAAGAGCTTATTGCACAAATCCCGCTTGAAGAGCGTGAAACATCAAGATTGATGGTGTTAGACCGTGAAACAGGGGATATTGAGCATAAACATTTTACGGACATTCTTTCTTACTTACATGAGGGGGATTGCTTAGTTTTAAATGAAACGAAAGTTATGCCTGCTCGCTTGCACGGTGTGAAAGAAGATACAGGTGCACATATCGAAGTGCTTCTTTTAAAACAAGAGGAAGGCGATAAGTGGGAAACACTTGTCAAGCCAGCGAAGCGTGTAAAAGAAGGTACTGTAATCTCTTTTGGTGAAGGAAAGTTAAAAGCAACTTGTACAGGAACTGCAGATCAAGGTGGGCGTCAACTTGAGTTTTCATATGACGGCATCTTTTATGAAATTTTAGACGAACTTGGAGAAATGCCACTTCCTCCGTATATTAAAGAGACGTTGGAAGATCGCGATCGTTATCAAACGGTATATGCGAAGGAAATTGGTTCAGCAGCAGCACCGACAGCTGGACTTCACTTTACAGAAGAGTTACTCGAGAAATTGAAGCAAAAAGGCGTTCAATTAGCATTTATTACGCTCCATGTAGGACTTGGAACATTTAGACCAGTTTCTGCAGATACTATTGAAGAGCATCATATGCATGCAGAGTATTACCATATGTCTGAAGAGACAGCTGCGTTATTAAACCGTGTGAAAGAGAATGGTGGACGTATTATTACAGTAGGTACGACATCAACTCGTACATTAGAAACGATTGCGACAGATCATGATGGTAAGCTTTGTGCAGCTTCTGGATGGACAGATATATTTATGTACCCAGGATATGAATTTAAAGCAATTGATGGTTTAATTACAAACTTCCATTTGCCGAAATCAACATTAATTATGCTTGTAAGTGCATTCGCAAATAGAGATAATGTACTTCATGCATATAATGAAGCAGTAAAAGAAAAATATCGTTTCTTTAGCTTTGGTGATGCGATGTTCGTTGCATCTCACGCTAAAATGAGAAACAAATAAAAGGAGTAAATTATGACAGCAATTCGTTATGAATTTATTAAAACTTGTAAACAAACGGGTGCGCGTTTAGGACGTGTGCATACGCCACACGGTTCATTTGATACACCGACATTTATGCCAGTTGGTACACTTGCAACAGTTAAAACGATGTCACCAGAAGAATTAAAAGCAATGGATTCTGGTATTATTTTAAGTAATACGTATCATTTATGGCTACGCCCAGGCCACGAGATTGTTCGTGAAGCAGGCGGTTTGCATAAATTTATGAACTGGGACCGTGCAATCTTAACGGATTCAGGTGGTTTCCAAGTATTCAGTTTAAGTGACTTCCGCCGTATTGAAGAGGAAGGCGTTCATTTCCGTAATCACTTAAATGGAGATAAATTATTCTTATCACCAGAAAAAGCGATGGAAATTCAAAATGCATTAGGTTCAGATATCATGATGGCATTTGACGAGTGTCCACCGTTCCCAGCTACTTTTGAATATATGAAAAAGTCTGTAGAGCGTACAAGCCGTTGGGCAGAGCGTTGTCTAAAGGCACATGAGCGTCCACAAGACCAAGGTTTATTCGGTATTGTACAGGGCGGAGAGTTTGAAGAGCTTCGTCGTCAAAGTGCGAAAGATCTTGTTTCAATGGACTTCCCTGGTTACGCTGTAGGTGGTTTATCTGTTGGAGAGCCAAAAGATATTATGAACCGTGTACTTGAATTTACAACACCACTTCTTCCAGATAATAAGCCACGTTACTTAATGGGAGTAGGTTCTCCTGATTCATTAATTGATGGTGCGATTCGTGGTATTGATATGTTTGACTGCGTACTTCCAACTCGTATTGCCCGAAATGGTACATGTATGACAAGTGAAGGTCGCTTAGTTGTGAAAAACGCGAAATTTGCTAGAGATTTCGGTCCGCTTGATCCTAACTGTGATTGCTACACATGTAAAAATTACTCTCGTGCGTACATTCGTCACTTAATGAAATGTGATGAAACGTTCGGAATTCGTTTAACGTCTTATCACAACCTTCATTTTCTGTTAAACTTAATGGAGCAGGTGAGACAAGCTATTCGTGAAGACCGTCTTGGCGATTTCCGCGAAGAGTTCTTTGAACAGTATGGCTTTAATAAACCGAATGCTAAAAACTTCTAATACATAATTTAAAAGGAGGAACAAAAGATGAATCCAGGTATGATGAATATCGTTATGATCGTTGCGATGTTTGCGATTTTCTATTTCTTATTAATTCGCCCGCAACAAAAACGTCAAAAAGCAGTTGCTCAAATGCAAAGCGAGTTAGCAAAAGGTGATGCTATCGTAACAATCGGTGGTTTACACGGTACAATCGAATCAGTAGATGAAACTAAAATTGTTGTTAAATCTGGTGGTTCACACTTAACTTTCGATCGCAATGCGATTCGTGAAGTTGTGAAAAACTAATGATGAAGGCCCTGCATGAAATGTGCAGGGCCTTTTTTAATTATTTTGTTTTGACATATTTACACCGAAAATACCTCCGAGTGTACTCGCACCCATTAATGCCAATTGGTAGAGTAACTGTGAGTTCGATAAAGTTTGAGAGAAGCCTAAATAGTTAACGAGAAAGACGAGAAGAGTGAATGTGAGTCCTGTTGTGAGGCCGACTAACCATCCTTTTCCTTTTGCCTTTTTACCAGCTACAAATCCGGATATGAGAGTAGATAGAAGAGCTAGTATAAAAATGGTAACCGCTAATGTCTCTTCGCCAATATTAGTGAATTTTAATAAAAGAGCCATAATCATACTTGTAATAGATGCGAGGATTAATAGGGTGATAATACCAAAGCCAATTGCACTTGATAATTTTTTCGTTCCATCCATTATGCATTCCCCCTTTTTAATACAAGCATATTTTCATTTTGTTTAAGTTAGACTAGTTTCTTTTTTGTGGGGGAACCTATAAGTAAAAAAGGAGATGTAGAAATGGAATGGGTATCAATAATTGGACGAACAATGCTGTTGTATATAATCATTTTAATTATTTTTCGTCTTATGGGTAAACGTGAAATTGGAGAATTAAGTGTATTAGATTTAGTTGTATTCATTATGCTCGGTGAAATGGCTGTAGTGGCAATTGAAAATACAGATAAGTCACTTTGGCATCAATTAGTTCCAATGACTTTTCTTATGTGTATACAAATCATTTTGTCAGTCATTTCATTAAAGTTTCAACGTTTTCGGCATTTAATAGAAGGGGAGCCGGCTATTCTTGTAAATGCAGGTAAAATTGATGAAAAAAAGATGCGGAAGCAGCGGTACAGCATAGATGATTTAATGATGCAACTACGGGAGCAAGGAGTCGGGGATGTACGTGATGTAGAATACGCTATTTTAGAACCAACTGGGAAGTTATCTGTCTTTCAAAAACAAAAAAGTAAAAAGAGTAAAAATGATACACCAATTTTTACACTCCCGCTAATTATTGATGGAGAAATTCAATACAATCATTTGCAAATGATTGAGCATACAGATGAATGGCTCGTTGAAAAATTGAATAACTTAGGTTATAAAGATGTGAAACAGATTTTATATTGTAGTTTTCAAAATGGACAATTTTTTGTTGATTTGAAAGAAAATTAGAGGCTTACCATTTTGAATGGTAAGCCCGATTGGTGCGGGCTAATAATCAGTGGGGGATGCCCCCACTGACTAAAGTTTCACTTTACTTCAAAAATGAAAGTTTACGAATGATAGGGAGTCGACTTAACTCTTCTTTTCGAATGAGTTTGAAAACAAAGAGGAGAACAATATAAACGATGGTTGTTAAGGTGATCTCCCATAATGTTTGTACGCCAAGTGAATGAGAAAAAACGATATGCGTATGAAGATAAAAACCGAAAGCACCAGCAATCCCGATAGCAATCCCACCGAAAATATAGTCTTTTGCGTAAATCGTAAATGTAATCTTCTTTAAAACAGTAGCATAGTGAAGGAATGTTACCGTCACTATATTTGCAGCGATAGCAAGTGCAACCCCCATCATTTGAAACTCTGGCCGTGAAGCAAGTACAAAAATAACGATTAGTTTTACGATGGCTCCAATAAATGTGTTCATCATAGCGGCTCGTGCTAAATTTAAAGCTTGCAACACAGATGTAAGAGGACTTTGGAAATAATGAAATAAAAAGCAAGGCGCAAGAAGTTGGATGAACGCTGTCGCGCTGTCTGATCCGTACATGAGAGTTAAAATAGGAGAAGCAAATACGTATAATATTACGACTGACCATCCACCAGTAATTAATGAGATTCGAAGGGCTTGTTGTAATCGGTGTTCCACTAATTTGTGTTGCCTCTTTGCCATTGCCTCGCTAATTGATGGGACAAGTGCTGTAGAAAGAGCATATGTAATAAAGGCTGGCAGTGATAGAAGTGGGAACGCATAACCGTTTAATATACCGTATTGCTGAGTTGCGACAGAAGCAGCAACGCCGGCGACCGCTAAGCTTTGCATAACGACGATAGGTTCAAAAAAATAAGAAACGGAACCAATTAAACGGCTTCCTGTAGTTGGGAGTGCAATGTCCATAAGGGAATAAAATGTATTTTTGCTCTCCTTTACAGTAGTGAAAAATCCAGAGCGTATAGATAAATGTTTTTCGCGTTGGAATAAAGTAAGTAAAAATAATAAAGATGCAACTTCGCCAAGAACAGCTGATAGCATGGCGCCGGCTGCAGCATATTCTACGCCATAAGGTAAAAATAAACGAATACATACAGCGATAATTGTAATGCGGACGACTTGCTCTAAAACTTGGGCGTAAGCGCTCGGTTTCATATTTTGTTTCCCTTGGAAGTAACCACGTAAAACAGAAGAAACTGCAATAACAGGGACGACAGGTAAAATAGCCATTAATGGATAGTATGTTCTTTCATCTGTTAATAATGTTTTTGCTAAAATAGGTGTGAGTAGCATAATCGCAATTGTTAAAACGATACTAATAACGGATGTAACTGCCAGCGAAACAGTTAATATTTTTTTAACTCTTTGTTTATCGTTCACTGCTTCCGCTTCTGCTACAAATTTTGCAATCGCAACAGGAAGGCCGATTTGTGTTAATGTAATTGCTAAAATAAAGGTGGGAACAGCCATCATATAAAGGCCAACGCCTTCTTCTCCTAAAATACGTGCCATTACAATGCGGTTAATAAACCCAAGGATTTTTGTGATAAAGCCGGCTATCATTAAAATAAATGCACCTTTTAAAAAGCTTTGTTTCGTCATGGTCTTCTCCTACCTTCTCAAAATCAATGGAATGATTTACAATAATTTATATGCACGTATGAGACAAGAATGACAAGCATTTAAGAGAGTGGAATATGATAATGCTCTTGAAAGTAGTTATTACTGTCCATTAGAGCGGGATTAAAAGCGACTTTTCGTGCTGAAACTATAAGGAGATGTTACGTATGTTAGAAAAAGAAGATTTGGTAGAATCATACCGCGGACAGTTACAAGTCGTTTTAGAAAGTAAAGTAGAAGAGTTTCGAATGTTCGGTTACGACCGGGTGACAGATAATGATATCTGGAAATTTCTTAAGGTGAAAAAGTGGAAAAAGATAGACAGCGATGTTAGATTATATGAATTAGTAAATGATGTATTAAGAGTAAGTACTAATGAATATATGAATTATTTAACTGTTGAAGCATATCAAGCGCCACTTTGGTCGTTTGATGAATATGAAAATAAATAACCGACTGCAATTGGTTTGTTCTTCCTTTTGCAGTATAATGATAGGTATTGATAAAGAGGAAATAATTATGTCTAAGATTATATATAAAGGAGGTAGTGAAGAGAAAAAATAATGAAAGTGTAGGTATTACGTAGGTCTTACCGACACAGCTAGTGATGACCTAGCAAGAAACACATGTATTTTACAGAAAGGAAGTCTACTAACTAGACAAGCATATAGGTATAGAGATTTGCTTATTGCAAGTGAATCAAGTGATGTATGGAATCTGTTAGTAGCAGAAAGAGGGTACATATGGCAAAGCGTGGTACAAGAATTGCCGCCTTTTTCCTCATCGTTTTATTAATTGGTGGAGTAATTGGTGCGGCAGGAAAAGACATAGCAAAAGGAATTAGTCTAGGACTAGACCTTCGCGGTGGTTTTGAAATTCTATATGAAGTAAAACCAGCCAAAAAAGGTGATAAAATCGATCATAATGCACTTGTAAGTACAGTAGGTGCCCTTGAAAATCGTGTCAATGTTCTCGGTGTAAGTGAGCCGAACATTCAAATCGAAGGAGAAAATCGAATCCGTGTCCAGCTTGCTGGTGTACAAGATCAGCAAAAAGCACGTGAAATGTTATCAACACAAGCGAAATTAACATTCCGTGATGTGAATGACAATCTTCTTATGGATGGAACGGATTTAAAAGGCGGCGGAGCGAAGCAAACATTTGATGAGCAAGGCCGTGCGAGCGTAGGTCTTACACTAAAAAGCGCTGAAAAGTTCCGTGAAGTAACTGAAAAGATTTCAAAAATGCCACCACCAACGAATTTAATGGTAATTTGGCTTGATTTTGAAGAAGGAAAAGATTCATATAAAGCAGAATCTGCAAAACCGAATCCGAAGTTTTTATCAGCAGCAACAGTAAACCAAGTATTTAATCAAGCTGAAGTATCTATCGTAGGTGGAAACTTCACAGTTGAAAGTGCGAAACAACTTTCATCTTTATTAAATGCAGGAGCACTTCCTGTTGATTTAAAAGAAATGTATTCAACATCTGTTGGAGCGAAATTTGGACAACAAGCATTAGAGCAAACGATTTTCGCTAGTGCGATCGGTATTGCTATTATCTTCTTATTCATGCTTGTATTCTACCGTCTACCAGGACTTGTAGCGGTTATTATGTTAGGTTTATACATTTTCGTTACATTACTAGTCTTTAACTGGATGCATGCAGTTCTTACGTTGCCAGGTATTGCGGCATTAGTGCTCGGGGTTGGTATCGCAGTTGATGCGAATATCATTACGTACGAGAGGTTAAAGGAAGAGCTGAAAATTGGTAAGTCGATGATGTCGGCATTTCGTGCTGGTAACCATCGTTCATTATCAACAATTTTAGATGCGAACATTACAACAATTGCAGCAGCAGGTGTTTTATTCGCTTACGGTAATAGCTCTGTAAAAGGTTTCGCAACAAGTTTAATCGTAAGTATTTTAGTTGGTTTTATTACGAACGTATTCGGTACTCGTTTCTTACTAGGTTTACTTGTAAAGAGCCGTTACTTCGATAAAAAGCCATCTTACTTTGGTGTTAAGGAAAAGGATATTATTCCATTAACAAAAGGTGTAGTACATCCACCGACGAAATTTGATCGTATTAACTTCGTAAATATCGGTCATAAATTCTTCTTATTCTCAATTGTAGTTGTAATTGCTGGGGCAATTATATTACCGATCTTCAAAATGAACCTTGGAATTGACTTTGCAAGTGGTACACGTATTGACTTGCAATCAAAACAAGCACTTACTGTGTCTGACGTTCATAAAGATTTCAACGAACTGAAGATTGATGTGAAAGAAGAAAATATTGTACCGACTGGTAATGATAATAAAGGTTTCGCAGTTCGTACATTAGGCGTTCTATCAAAAGATGAAATTGCGAAAACAAAAACATTCTTCCACGATAAATATGGTACAGATCCAAACGTAAGTACAGTTTCGCCGACAATAGGGAAAGAAATTGCGCGAAATGCATTTATCGCAGTATTAATTGCTTCTGCAGTAATCGTTTTATACGTAAGTATTCGTTTCCGCCTTACGTACGCAGTATCTGCAGTAATCGCATTATTACACGATGCATTCGTTATGATTGTTATATTTAGTCTTTTCCAAATAGAGGTAGACTTAACGTTTATCGCTGCTGTGTTAACAATTATCGGTTATTCTATCAATGACTCAATCGTTACGTTCGATAGAAACCGTGAGTTATACAAACAGAAAAAACGAGTTCGTGATATAAAAGATTTAGAAGAAATCGTAAACGCAAGTATTCGTCAAACAATTGGTCGTTCAATTAATACAGTGTTAACAGTCCTGTTCCCAGTAATTGCACTACTTATTTTCGGTAGTGAATCACTGCGTAACTTCTCACTTGCGTTATTAATTGGATTAGTTGTAGGTACGTACTCTTCTATTTTCGTTGCTTCTCAAATTTGGTTAATGCTTGAAAACCGTCGTTTGAAAAAGGGTAAAGGAAATAAAAAAGTAGAAAAACCAGTAACTGAACCGCAAGTGTAAAAATGAAAATATATATAAAGATGATGTCCATTTATGGGGCATCTCTTTTTTCGTTTCTGGATACAATAATGTAGCGTCTTTTAAAAAAGAACAAATGGAAGAAAGTGGTGGAGAGGTCTTTAGTTTTGTTATAATAAAGTGAAGGTTAATAATCAGTGG
>NZ_AYMH01000084.1:0-22171 GCF_000633475.1 Bacillus sp. H1a
CGACAGATTTTTGAAAATGGCATCCCTAAAATGTTGACTAAGTCCACATTTTAAGGGTACAGTTATATTAATATTAAATGTAGACTTAGTCAACCAAAGGAGGATCTATGGATAAAAAAATTATTTATGACATCAGACAATTCAACCGATTTTATACAAAGGTACTTGGTTTATTTAATAACCAGATTCTAGATACAGATTATTCATTAACCGAAACACGAATACTATTTGAAATAAGCGAAAAAACAGAGTGTATTGCGAATAATCTTGTGCAAGAACTTAATATTGATAGAAGCTATATGAGCAGAATTTTACGTAGATTTGAGAAGGAAGAATTAATAGAGAAAAGAAGCTCAATAAAAGACAGCAGAAAAAACTTGCTCTTTTTGACAAAAAAAGGAGAGGAACTACTAGATATAATTCATATTCAGTCAGATGAACAAATAAATCAATTGTTTAACGGACTAAGTGATAGTGAGGTTAATGAAATTCGTATGTCCATGATGATAATAAAAGAAAAATTAGATAAAAATATTAAACAAAAGTAAAAAAATGAATGATTTTAAAAAACTAATTGGGGTAGCGTCACACATCCATCAACTTAGCAGAACAGGTTGCCCCTAAAACGATAAAAATGAACTTTGGTGCTATAAAAAACACAATTTTTTGTTTAGGGGGTACTTTAAAATATTAGCTTGATGGGTATATGGTGATACCCCATATACTACACGACGATGCATGTTGTTTAATAATGTAGTTTTAAGGTGTATCAGCACTTTGCCTGATAAGCCTATTTTTTATGGTTTTGGCCACTAATTGTCGTGATAAAAGGAGTGGATTCCCACTCCTTTTTTATTATCATATAATTGTTTAACAACATGCATTCATTGCTAGATTTAGCCTTAAACTTCATTTTCTTTTTTTGTTCTAATTCTATTCTCAACGCTTCAAAAGATTTATTAGAAACTCCTTGATTTTTTATTTCTTTTGCTGTTAATCTTATTAATCTTTTAGGATTGATAGCTTTAGTTTTTTTATTATCATTGGAGTTTTTAATACCTGATGTATTATTTAGTAATGGAATCATATCATGAAAAATAAAGTCTAATATTTCACTATCCTTAGGTTCTGTTCCAAAAGTATGTTTACATACCTTTAGTTTATTATTTTCATACATTTCTACAATTCCAATCCAAAATTGTCCATCAAAATAAATTGTAAGTGTCATTGAGAATCCCCCTTTTAATAGCATGAGTAATGGACATCCCAGGGGGGAAGGTTACTGACAATAGTTTTTTAGTACTACTGTGTCCGGACTACCAACCGAACTGTGTTTTTTTACTCTAAGTTTATTATATTTCAAAATTATAATTTATAAATATTTTGAGGTTTTTACTACTGATAAGTGGGGTTATGTAAACTTTTAATATGGTTTTTAATCTTTGGACAGGATTAAAATTGTTAAATAAAAATTATTTATACAAACTAATCCCTTATCTATTATAGATAAGGGATTAGTTTAATTTTGTTGTATGGTATAAACAAAATTGAGTGTCATAATATATGGTAACATGAATATTCATGTGTTTTTAAAGTTTTATTTATTCTAAATAAACAAAAAGAACTAGTATGATACTAGTTCTTTTTGTTTGTAGATCCATATTTAAGTAGTAGGGTACTACATATAAATCAATACAATATTAAAAGTAAAAGGATACCAGAAATCATAAGGGATTCTTTTTCTTTATGTGTAATTATGGCTGTACCCCTTTTTGGGCATTTATCAATTTCGTTTCTAATTCAGCATTTTTCTTTTGCAACTGTGATACTTTATCTTTCAAATCCTTGTTTTTTTCCTTTAAACCACCAACTTTTATATCGCTGATAATATTAACAAGCAGTAACACTGCGATAATAACGCCCAGTACTGCATATACACTTTTCATTCTGTCCCTCCTTAAAACGGCAAGAATGGTTTCGGGTCAACCTGACCAAATTTAACTAATTTTTCCACTTCGAAATGCAAATGTGCCCCAAATGACATTTCAGTGTTTCCAATCTTTCCTATCACTTGTCCTCGTTGTACTTTGTCACCTGTTTTCGCTGTAATTTAACTCATATGAACATATAACGTCCATTACCATGGTTGATCACAACAAAATTCCCATATGGGTATCTTTGCCCATCCCTCGAAAAAGGGGAATAAGCTTAATTCATAAGAAATTTAAATGTAATGTCAAAAAGTGTACTTTGTGACATAGTTAAAAATATAGAATTTTCATTTCAAAAATACAACTTATCTATATTTGACAAATGTCGATACAATTGTAGAAGATTTGAAATGCATATTTTAAAGTTTAAATTAAATATAATTTGGAATGTTTTTTCTGAATCCCCCTTTTCGGGGATAGGAAAAAACACCCTTTTACGGGAACTTTTCTCGATATTATTTTATTTCTATATGCAATAAAATATAAGTAATTCTTTTTATTATTTATATTTTGTTATTTCCTTTTGCAGAATCCTTATTATAAGGATTCCTTTTTTTGTATCAAAAATCTACAAAGAAAAAAGATAAGATCGGGAACACAATCTTATCTTTAGCACAAGGAGTAAACATAAGGGATAACCATCATATTTTTAATATACTTTAATTTTTGTCAATTTTGAATATCAAACCCATATTTAACATCTATATCAATATTGAGAAATTTATTACAAAATTAGCTATAAATGATTCAAATCCCCTTATTAATTGACTTCAAACCAAATCCCCTGATATCTTCAAAATAAAAAACAAAAGTATACATGCAAAACACTATAAATAAAGAGGTCAAAAATCCACCCTATATAATATGAGATGGATATTTACCTTTATTCAGTAAATCTTTTCTTTTGCACCCTTAAAGGAACTTTCGGATAAATTAGGAAATGCTTTCTTCCATAAGTCAAAAACTTTATGGTTGGTAGTTTCACCGTTTTTTGACAGCTTTACTATATGGAATCCGTATTCATCATTACACCTTACTTTAAAACGCTTTCTACTAGGGGAATAAATTCTGCCTGATTCGGTAATTTCATATAATCCCTCGTAACCCTTAATCATCCTTTTTTGTTCTTCAATCATAATGACTCCCCCAATTTTTCTAGCTATATTGATTGTATCGACAAGTAACTATTCGGTAAACCCTATATAACCCAATCACAACTTATCAGTTCTGCACGAGGCTGTTTTGCAACGCAATAACAAGGGGTATGCCTCCATCATAAATCCCTATCAAAAAGGTCGGTGCTGTATAGTCCCTGCTGGGCGATAAGTACACAGTAGGAGAGGGCGTATGACACGAGGGAAGGACAACGGCAAGGAAAGAACGAATGAAAGAACAATGAAAGAAGAACAAACAAACGAATAAAGAAAGAAAAGAAAAGAAACAAGCAATCAATCAATGAATAAGTAATGAACGAGATCAGCGAGGACGTCATGCGGTGCAATGCGACGCACTAATTATTTTTATATGTAGATGGAGGTATATGGGGTGGGGTGACCCCTCTAAATATGTCGGTCTGATAGATGAAAAAATACACCACATTTTTAAAACCTTTTCAGGCACAAGGCGTGTTGCTGAGAAAGATTCTAACGAAATTAACTTTTACTTAATATGGGGCTACCCTATAATTAAACTAACAGGGCAGTTTAGTGAAACAAGCTGAAGAAAAAATACGAAAGAGGTAGCTTTCTATGAAGGATATAATAAAAGGCTTTTTGGAGGAACCGTGGCGGGTCATCCCGAATAACTTGGCAGAAATTCTTAATAATGAACTAAATAGGGAGTTATCTACAAATCACATTCTCTACGGAAAAAAGGCTGTTGCAGTAGCAAAGAGAGAAGATAATGACGATGTGATTTATTGGATTATTGAATTAGAAAAATATGCAATTGTGCATTTAACTTATACTAAGGAAACCTCTTCCGAGTATCCGAAGACACAGTTATTTACATTAAAGGAATTAGAAAAACACTGCAAACAGGTAGCAGAATTTTATTAAGCTAACGGGGTCTTTACTTCAAGAGGGTGTATCTTCCCATTTGTTAATAATAAGTAGCCATTTTGATAAAAAATAATTTTGCGATGGTTTCTAAAAACTTTTTAGGAGGTCTTGCTGGGGTACCGCCAACATTTTAACGAAAATATACGCTAAGCAAATTTCAACATAAAAAGAGCCGAATTCCCTACTCTAAGAGAGATTCGGCTCTTTTTTTATTAGGGGTATCGCCAAATCGCCATCAAGCTTAAAGAACGATTTATCGCCAAACAATAAAAATGAGCTTTTTATTACAAGTTAGCACCAAATTTCGTTTTTGGGACACTATTAAATTTTTAGTTGATGAAAACACCCGCCTAAAATAGAAAACTTTTAACCTATTATCCTTTATTCCGTAGCTTTTAAGGTATTTAACACAACTTTGGTTGCGTCTGCAATAAGTTTATCATCATATTTAGCATCTTCTTTATCATGATTAGAAAGTATAGCAAGAACAATCGGCTTTTTATTTGGTGGCCAAATAATTGCGATATCATTTCTTGTTCCGTAAGATCCCGCGCCTGTTTTATCAGCTACTTCCCATCCTTTTGGTACGCCCGCACGAATCAATTTATCTCCAGTTGTATTTCTCTTCATCCAATCTACTAATAGTTCACGTTTTTCTATTGGAAGTGCAGTTCCTAATGTAAATGATTGAAGTGTCTTAGCTATCGCTTCTGGTGTACTGGTATCATGTGTTTCTCCTGGATGAACTTCATTTAATTCAGGTTCAAATCGTTCTGAAGTAGTAACAGTATCTCCCATTTCTCTCAAGATTTTTTCAAATTCAGAGGGACCTCCTAACTGTTTAAGAATCAAATTATGCGCTGTGCTGTCACTATATCGAACAGAAGCATCTGCAAGTTCTTTTAACGTCATTCCTGTATCAACATGCTTTTCAGTAATTGGATTATAATTAGAAAGATCTTCATGAGTATACGTAATCCTTTGATCAAGAGCTTCTAATGAGTTCTTGCGTAAAAGAGCGCCCACAGCTAATGATTTAGATGTAGATGCAAATGCAAAACGATCATCTGAATGATAAGCAACAGTTTGATTTGTACCTGTGTCCAGTGCATAAATACCAAGCTTAGCGCCATATTCTTTTTCAAGTTTAGCGAAAGATTGATTACTTGTATTTTCTTGTTTAATTTGATTAGCTTGATTCGTTTGTTTAGGTGATTCGGATTGAGCATTACTATTGGAACAGCCTATAAGTGATACACATGAAAGTAATACTACAGGTACAATCTTTTTGTAATGTAAAATGTTTAAGAACTTGTTTAAAACGAACATAAATTTTCAACCTCTTTCAAGAATATATGGATTTTGTCTAGGTATTCTAAATACTAATGCAATTAAAGATGGCATAGGGGAACAATACTACTGCAGCTAAAATCTCACAGGTTAAATGACATCCAAAACGTTTATCCCGCATTAACGGGCAGTAAGAGCCCGATTGGTTCAACTAATAATCAGTGGGGGATGAACAAAACCCCCACTGATTAAAGTTTCACTTTATATGATCGATAAGTCACGGTTTGGGTTGTTTCTTTTTTGTTTCCACTTGTAATGGTTCACCTGTGAAAGTATTAAACTTGTAATACTTAACCGTAGTATTACGATGCGTATTTTTCACTTTTTGGGATAATAAGTCCTTTCATTTTTTTGTAATACATAAAAATAGATGTCAAACGGGATATGTTGTATCCAATTTGGACAACTCATATTAGAAATACACTTATTAGACACTCTAAGTAATAAATTTGTTCCACTTTAAGATGAGGGAGAATTTGGGGTTTGTAAAATAACAATGGAACTACGTGTTTTTTCGTCATACAAAAACTTCTACATATAAATAGAGGTTTTTAAATTATATATGAATGAATTATGCTTTTTTAGATAAAGCAAATCGAGTTCAGGTAAACGAAGAACATAGAATACGTAATTTTAACTAGATTTATTAGGGGTACCGCCAGCATTTTGGAAAAAAACCACGCTAAGAACATGCAAGATTTAATACAGTTTTTTGGTTGATCCAACAACAAACGAGAGCCATAAAACCGCACCCGAATAGGAATGTATAAAAAAATGCATAGATCCCTAGAACAAAAAATGAGGAACCCTTACTCTCATAAGGGTCCGCCTTTTTCCTTGCTACCGATAATGAGACGTTATGTTAACTTAATAAGAATATTTATTCATAAGCAAAATAAAAAAGAGTAACAATATGTTACTCTCATCAAAAAAATCAAACCAATGTTTTCTAAATTATACTCCAAACACAGTCATTCTAACTCTCAAAATTTCACTTTCTTAATTAAGTTTGCTATTTTTTTTCTTTAAATCCTTTGTTGATTAAATCCTCTGTTGATTGTATAACTTGTACATCTTTTGGAAGTTCACTTTCATCAATTTCTTTATACGTTATATTTCCATCTTTATCTTTATCTTCAATAATAAATTGTACTTTATCTGTGATAGATGTCTCTTCTTTTTTATCTGTTTCTACACCCTCTGTTGATTGTACTTGTACATCTTTTGGAAGTTCACTTTCATCAATTTCTTTATACGTTATATTTCCATCTTTATCTTTATCTTGAATAGCATATTGTACTTTATCTTTGATAGATGTTTCTTCTTTTTTATCTGGTACTTCACCTGCTATACCACCAGTTAATAACCCTGTACTTAAAAGTGTTCCTGCTAATAATGTTTTAAACATTTTTTACTACCTCCTTGTTTGAAATTATATTAAACATAAAACAAAAATCTGTAGTTAATATGGATTATATCTAGAGATTATGTGAGTTTTATGATTGGGCTATCCTTTGTTTTTGAGTGTGAGTGCTGGCTTGTCGTGTGGGGGCGAACCCCCACATAGCGTTGATTCAATATGGAAAAAGAAGAATATCTTGAACGGAAGAATTGGCGGTTCGGCTGGTACAATTGCTAATTTTCCTTTTTTTAAACTTAACCTTATATAAAAAATCTATGGAAAAGTTCTACAAAAAAAAGTATCCCTACTTTTTTAGATAGGAATACTCTTTTTTGTATTAGAATAATTTACACTTTTATTTTTTTGCAGCAATATAGTATAAAACCTCTTGTTTACCATTTATTATTCCTTCAAATTGATATACAGGCTGTTGGAAATCTTTTGTATCTGAATAAGATGATAATGTACATTTTGTAATAGTTATTATATCTCCTTTTTTTAAAGATTCTAGAGGTAAAAATTCTCCACGTTTTAATTTTTGGAATGCTTCTTTTGAAGAAATAATTTCTATATCTTTAATCTTTATTTGTTCTGAAGAATTTTTCTTAATTTTATAAACAGGCATTTTTTTAGAATCTGCATCTAATGATATAGTTGTTTTCATAGTAATATCAGACATATCCATTTTAGTTTCTGGGTTAATAGGTAAATTACCAAATTCTTGCATTTTGTAAGAAATAATAATTCCCAATGTTAATAAACAAACTATCACTGGTAAAGATATATATTTAACAATTTGTTTAAATGGTACTGATTGTTTATCTAAAAAAGCAATCAATAAATTACTTATACAATATCCAAGCATACCTCCTAAGGTGTTATGTAATACATCGGATATATCTATACGTCCAATATCTGTTACAAATTGAATTATTTCAATAATAAAACTTGTACTAAATACGACTAATAATACTGACCCTGCTTTTTTAAAGAAATTACTAATTAAGGGTAACAAAAATCCTACTGGAAAAAGTAAAGCAATATTTATAATAATATCTTGAAAAGAAACAAGTGAAAAATTATTCCAAGCAACTCTATATCCACGTAAAATATCAAAATTAATTATCCCTTCAGGCCGAATAATACTTTCACGACCAAATAAAGTTCCAGCTAATACAATAAGGTAATATCCTATCAATAGTGTAATCAAAACAATTTGTTTTTTTTCAAATGAATATTTCCCTTTATATATTCGTTTATACAAAACAAAATAACCTAAATTCAACAAAATAGGAACCAATAAAATTATTATTATACTAATAATACTTAAACTTCCTAATGTAGAATTGATAAAATTCATATAATACCTCCATACAATAACAATATATTTTTGAATTTAATTAAATAATAAAATATATAAAAATGCAAAGGTATAAAATAATAAATATAATTAACCTGTAGTGCTAGTTGGTTATGAATATTATGTTTTCCTTTACCTTTTCATTGTGACATTTAGCTACACTCCATGTGGTTGTGCTTCCCCTTTTGTAAGGACATACACATCTTTTTCTTTCACTCACGGATTAAATCTATCTACTATATCTCCTCCTGCATAAGTTAATAATCCACCTCCTACAACAACTAATCCTGAAACTGCAATCAATGCTTTTTTCATCTTTCATTTCCACCTTTCTTTTTCTTATATGATTAAGTGTGATTTTATTCATTTTTTAACGAATTCCCCGAAAGAATTCTCCTTCCTCAAGCATGTGAAGGGCGTAGCCCAACGGTAGGTGGGAGGTGAATATCGGTTTGGCATCGCCAAAAACTTTTGATAAACATAGCTATATGAAGTTCTTTGATAACTTGATATATGAGGTTGCAGGAAGAAAATAGAGTGCGAAAACCAAGCCATTCGGTTCCTGTGTAAAATATCAACCGTACCAAAAGAGCGTCCAAGCGTTGGACATCTAGGGGTGGAACACCCCTAAGTAACGCTCAGGGAGACGAAAGGTTACTTTCGTCGTGGAACTGAGAAGCTCCCACTTCAAGCTTTGCTAAGTGGCGAGTAGTTCACGTTTAAATAAGAATGACCTTTAACACATTTCCAAGTATAAAGAGCATTTCTTAATAAAAAGCGGGGGAGCTTCTTAAGATTTTCTTAACAAACAGTTTCACATTGTAAAAAAGAACCCTTCCTTTAAGAGAAAGACTTATATCCCTATATAAATCATAGGGGATTGTTTGCATATGGACTTTAGTTTTATGTACAATAAAGGTAAATATATAGTCTGAAACAGGAAGAGGAAAACCATGTCCAATTCATTAAAATAAATTAACTATGATAAAAGAAACATTCTTGAGGTAAAGGGCAATTCCGAAAGGGATATGCCCTTTTTGTATTATCTATTAGGGGTCACTATACATGCCCATCAACTTAAGAATTTAGAATTACCCCAAAACGAA
The DNA here is from genome assembly GCF_000633475.1 of Bacillus sp. H1a. Lineage (NCBI taxonomy): Bacteria > Bacillati > Bacillota > Bacilli > Caryophanales > Bacillaceae > Bacillus > Bacillus sp. H1a. Next base: position 9,270 of record NZ_AYMH01000084.1, read on the forward strand.
AAAATGAGTTTTTTTTGTTACAAGTTAGCACAAAATTTCGTTCTGGGGGTACTATAAAATTTCCGCTTGATGGCGATGTGGTAGATACCCCAGTGTACACAATGACAGTATTTCTTGCACCAGAACCAACGAAAGTAATTTAATGTAAAAAATGGTTAAAAATCTAAGCGCGTTTTATTATTATATAGGGAATTTAAAATTAAGGTACCGTCAGGAAAATGCGTATTTACAACGTTAAGAAAATCCTAAAATAAAAAAGCTTAATTTCTCGGTATTGTAAGGGAGAAATTAAGCTTTAGTTAGTTCATATGACTTATAACGGCACATTTACCACTATAAATAATATTAGGGTGATTTTTCTCGTAGTAAAGTTATAGCAAATTAATAAAATCCCCGCATTATCGTTCTATTTACAGATTTTTAATCATTGTGCGATGAGGAATACCCGCATCTATAAACTCTTCAGAAATACTTTCATACCCTAAGTTTCCATAGAAACCAATTGCATGTTTTTGGGCATTCAATTTCACTTTAGAAATGCCCTGACTTTGTGCAAACTTCTCAATTTCATTCATAATTAATTTTCCAGAACCCGCTTTGCGATCAGTTGCCACTACACAAATTCGCTCAACTTTACCAACGCCATCTACAATACGAAAACGTCCAGCTCCAATTGGCTTGCTATTATCGTACAACACAAAATGAGTAGCGGTTTTGTCATGTTCATCAATTTCTTCTTCTACATCGACTTGTTGTTCTTCTATAAAAACCTTTTGTCGAATAGCGTAAGCATCTTCTAATTGTTGTTGATTCTTTACGATTTCTACTATCATAAATATTTCTTCCTTTCTAAGTTGAAATGTTTCATCAATTGTCCAGTTAATAAAATAAATAAAAACGATTAAAATCAATCATACTTACCTAATTGTCCAAAATCAATAGGTACCGTTCTTCTTGTTCGGCTTCTTTCCAACGTTAAGGGAAAAACCTTGTCTCAAAAGTCCTATCGTTGTTAAATAGTTCATTTTTAACATTGTAAGTAGCTTAGCGTTGTAAATCCGCATTTTCGGGACGATGCCCCCTATAGAAAAAAGTATTGGACTGTTAAAAGAAAGTATAAGACTGAAGAGGAGTGATTTTATTGTTAATTTGATAAAAATCACTTCTTAGTCTAATAATTTCTTTTATTTTTTTATAGACAACAGATCATGTTATCGTAGCTAGTCTATAATAATTATTGTGAAATTTTACGTCCCTAGGTTGATAAAAAGCTGATGTAACAATAACATGAGTCTAAAACATTTTTTTAATCAAACAATTGGTTGCTAAATACATATAAAAAACAGTCTTTCAATTAAATTATGATACGATTATAAAAAGGGAGGGAACCATATGCACAATTTACAAGAAGATATGTATGAACAATTGAAAGAGAAAAAAGGGGAAGTTACTGTATTTTTAAAGAATGGCTTTCCAATTCGTGGGCAGATTCTTGCAATAGATAAATTTACTGTCCTTATGATGGTTCATGGTAAGCAACAACTAATTTACAAACAGGCAATCTCTACACTTGCTACGTAATACATACTGGACTTATGTAAATATTTCTCAATATTATATTATTACTATGTAAACTATAATATAAGTAATTCTTTTTATTGTTTATATTTTGTTATTTCCTGTTGCAGAATCCTTATTATATATAAGGATTCCTTTTTTTGTTACAAATCCACAAAAAAAGATAAGATCGGAGAGGATGATCTTATCTTAAGCATAAGGGAAAAACAAGTGACACAAACTATCTTAATTTTTATGATATTATATTTTTTGTTAATTTTCGATATAAAACCCATATTTAACATTTATATCAATATTGAGAAATTTATTACAAAATTAGCTATAAATGATTCAAAACCCGAAAGTAAACTTTTACCCAAAAGTTTACTTTCATTTCCCCTTAAACATTGACTTTCATCCGATTTCATTGATATTATAAAAAAAGTAAAAAAAAGTATACATTCAAATCACTGAAAATAAAGGGATTGAAAAACAGATGAATAAAAAGCAACATTTAATTGATGTACAACCAATTCGGAGCATAGAACAGCTTAATGATATGAAATGGTCACTCAAACGTCATTGTTCAGATCGTGATTATATATTTTTTCTAATTGGTATTAATACTGGGTTACGTGTAAGTGATTTACTTAAAATGGAAACGAATGAAATTTTAAAACTGAAGCGAAAAAAACGGAAAGAATTTAAAGTGAAAGAAGGAAAGACAAAAAAGGAGCGTATCATAAATATTACATCCATTTTTGAGGAAGTACTTCCATACGCTGAGGATCTAAAAAGTACCTGGTTATTTCCTTCTCGAAAAGGTGATAAACCTATTAGTAAAATTCAAGCCTATCGACAGTTACAAAAAGCCGGGGATTTTGCCGGAGTCGAATCTTTAGGTACCCATACCATGCGTAAAACATTTGGATATTGGTTTTACAAGCAAACAAAAGATATTGCTATGTTACAAGAAATATTGAATCATAGTACACCACAAATTACACTAAGATACATTGGAATTAATAAAGAAGAAAAAGATAATGTACTTGATACATTCCGAATCTAATTTAAATTTGGGTGTTTTTGCCTATCCTCCGAAAAAGGGGAATAAGACAAAATGTAATAAAGCTATTCTTTCTCTATGGCTTCTTCAATGAATGGACATTATTTTTGAAGAGGAAATTTCTGAAGTAACAAAGGATCGCGAACAACTCAAAAAAATGCTAGGAGATTTACGAGAAGATGATACCATTTATGTTACCGATCTAACAAACTTATTAAACAGTTATATTTAGGACATATATTCATTTTAGAAAGGATAATTTTAAAAATGGAAATAGAGAATTTACTTAGAGTTACGACAAGGTGGGAATTAAGAGATTGGCTTGAGGAAAATTCAAAAACAGAAAGATTTTGTTGGGTGATAGTAAGTATAACTGGGCAATCAGAAGTGATTCAGTACTTAGATGCAGTTGAAGAAGCACTATGTTTTGGTTGGATTGATGGCATAAAGAAGAAAATATCAGATACTGAACTTGCTCAAAGGCTTTCTCCAAGAAAGAAAAACAGTAATTGGACAGAATTAAATAAGGAAAGAGTAAGGGGATTATATCAATTAAGTTTGATGAAAGAAGAAGGACTGAGAGTTCTTCCTGATATGCGACCTGAATCTTTTACTATAGATGGAGATATTGAAACTCGTCTGAAAGAAGATGACCAATTATATCAAAACTTCATTAATTTTCCTGATCTATACAGAAGGATTAGAATTGATACGATACAAAGTTATAGAAATGAACCTAATATTTTTAATAAAAGATTGGATAAGTTTATTGAAAATACCAGAGAAAATAAAATGTACGGTCAATGGAATGACAATGGTCGATTAATCAATTATTAAGGGAAGGAAATGAGAATTGAAATTAGAACGTTTGCTATCAATCATATTCAAGCTCTTAAATAATGAAATTTTGTCAGCTTCTAGTTTAGCTGATGAATTTCAAGTATCACCACGGACAATTTATAGAGACATCGAAGCTATTTGTGCTGCTGGAATACCAGTTATTTCTTACCAAGGGACTAACGGGGGATTCGGTATAATAAAGGGATACAAATTTGATAAAAGCTTAATGGGTTCTTATGACATTCTGAATTTAATTACAGTATTAAGTAGTTTATCGAATATTTTTAAAGATAAAGAAATTGAACATACGATAGATAGGCTAAAATTACTGGATACAAACAGTAATAATAAGTCTTTATTGGTTGACTTGGAAAGCCATAGAACAGAACCCAATTCATTAATGAATCTGCGAAAAGCTATACATGAAAAAAAGGTAATTCATTTTAATTATGTAAGCAATAAAAATGAATTTACATCTCGTGAAGTAGAACCTATTCACCTTCATTATAAGTTCCGTAACTGGTATATATATGGTTATTGTAGAGACCGTCAGAATTATAGAGAATTTAGAGTATCACGTATGATGGATGTCACTCTGACACAAGAAAAGTTTCTACAAAATCACGAAATTAAAGAGGAAGCATTTTATTCAAACCGTAATCTGGTGGGATTTGAGGATGTAGTAATCTGGGTAAGTCCAAATTCTTTAGCAGAAGCATTAGACCAATTCCAGAAGTTTTCAAAAACCATTAACGATGACGGAAGTATGACAATTACAATCTCTGTTTATCAACCTCTACAGGCTGGATGGCTTAAATCGATTCTTTTAAGCTTTGGTAGCGGTGCTAAAATTGTAAAACCGATGGAACTGCAATCAATTTTAATAGATGAGGCAAAAAAAATAATAAAAGTTTATGAAGATATATGACAAGCTGTTGTCATATATCTTTTTTTATAATCTAGATATCAACTTTTAAAAAACCAGAACTAAAGGAGTAGCTGTTAAATGAACCATGCAAAAAATATGTATAAGTACCATCTTTGGGCTAATAAGGTGTTACTAGAAAGAATAAAAGAATTACCAAACAATGTCCTATATAAAGAGGCTAATAGTTCATATCCAAATATTGCTCAAACGTTTAGCCATATCTATGTAGTAGATGTAATGTGGTTACAAGTACTTAAAGGAATTGGTATGCAAGAAGCATTGGAAGCTTCTATGTCATTATTAGAAAAGACTAATTTATATTCTGTAGATGAATTTATTAAGTATTTCGAAGAACTAGCTTCACAGTATGAAGAATGGATGAATGGCCAAAAAGATTTAGAACAAAAAATTAATTTGAATAATCCTTGGTCAGGTGCTAGAGAGACTGCATACTCAGAAATTTTATTTCATGTTGCTAATCATGGTACCTATCATCGAGGTAACATAACAACCATGCTAAGACAACGGGGGCATGCTTCAACAATGAATGACCTAGCTTTATATTGGTATCAGAGTTAGGGCAAATAGTACTTGTAAATTAATGATGGTTCATATGCGAACCCAATAAAATATTCATCTGTTTTCTATAATAAATGTCCTTTAATTAAACTAACGGGGGCATTAGCTTAATAAATCAAATTTAAAAAATCGACTCCTTTACGTAAAGGAATCGATTTTTTATGCTGGGTATTTTTGCACATCCCCCCGAAAAAGGGGATTCGTGCTAAATTTATTATTTTGGGACACTGTTCATCTTTGCAACAGAACCTGATTTTATATATTACAAAAGTGTAAGGTAAATGTAATGTTAACCGATGGCGGATTATGTCGAAAAAACACAGAATAGGAAAAGGAAAAACAAGTGTAGGAGGATATATATGAACAAACCAGTTGTCGACGTTAAAAACGTCCAAAAAGTATACGGTAAAAAAGGCGAAAGCCAATCACACGCATTAAAAGGTGTGTCGTTCTCGATTCAAGAGGGTGAATTTGTGGGCATCATGGGACCATCTGGTTCAGGCAAAACAACGTTACTAAATGTAATCTCAACATTGGATAAAGCAACGGGCGGTGCTGTTGAAATTGCAGGCACGGATATTACGAAGATGAAGCAAGGAGCGCTTTCTGATTTCCGCTCTCAAAAATTAGGATTCATCTTCCAGGACTTTAATTTACTAGAGAACCTATCAATTTATGAAAATATTGCATTGCCGCTTTCACTTCAAGGTGTTCCGTCTCGTAAGATTGGACCGAAAGTGGAAAAAGTAGCGGACATGTTAGGGATTTCAGCAATACTTCAAAAGTATCCATCTGAAGTATCTGGTGGACAAAAGCAACGTTCAGCAGCAGCCCGTGCGCTGGTTCATGAACCAGCAATCATTTTAGGAGATGAGCCAACAGGGTCACTTGATTCTAAAAATGCAACGAGTCTTTTAGATGCGATGACAAATCTAAATGAAGAACAAGGTGTTTCCATTATGATGGTTACACATGATCCGTTTAGTGCAAGTTACTGCCGACGTATTCTATTCATTCAAGATGGCGAATTATATAAAGAAATTCATCGTACTGGTACGCGTGAAAAGTTCTATAAAGAAATTTTAGATGTGCTTGCAGATTTAGGTACACAAAAAGCATAAAAAAGGAGGTTCAAGCATGTTATTTAAGCTTTCCATGTCAGGCCTAACAAGTAAGCTAAAAGATTATATCGTCTTACTTGTTGGTCTCGTTATGTCAATTTCAATTTTTTACATGTTCCAAACATTAGCGCAGAATGAAGCATTTCTTAAAGCAAATTCTACTATTAGTCAAATTGGATTTGTCTTCCATGCTGGTACGGTGCTACTAGCGATCATCACATTCTTCTACATTTTGTATGCGAATTCTTTCTTACTATCACTTCGGAAAAAAGAATTTGGTATGTATATGATGTTAGGAGCAAAGAAGCATAAAGTTACATTTCTTATGTTTATTGAGACCTTAGTGTTAGGTACGGCGTCCCTTGTAATCGGAATTGCAGTCGGTGTAGGTCTTTCACAAGGGGTTGGACAGTTACTTATGAAGCAACTCGAGTTTACTGGAGGGGGTTATCAAGCCTTTTATGTTCCATCAATCACTGTTACTTGTATTTTCTTCTGTGCACTATTTGTGTTAGCTGCCATTATGAATAGCATTAAATTATCACGTATTTCAGTATTACAACTTGTACATGCAGATGCGCAAACCGAACGTCCTGTGGTTAAAGGGAAAATCACGGGAATAGTTGCAGTCTTTGCAATCATTTTACTAGGCGTTGGTTATTATTCTATGATTAATATATCTAAGTTACAAGAAATGGGAGTTATCATTGCATTAATTACAATAACATCAGGGACTTACATGTTATTTGGATCCGCCCTTCCATTTATGATTAAAAAACTAAAGAGTAATAAAAAAAGTAGTGAAAAAGGTCTTAATGCTTTTACATTCGCGCAATTAAACTTCCGTATTAATAGTTTAACAAAAGTACTAGCGACAATAGCGATGTTAGTTGCACTTGGAGCAGGTGCAATTTCAACTGGTATGGCCTTTAAAAATAACGTTATGCGTACTGTAGATACTTTGGCGATTTATGATGTAGTGATTTATAATCCAAGCACAGAGGAAAAGAAAATATTAAATGGTATGACATTCCAAGAGAAAAATGAATATCATTACAAAACAGACGATAAATATGTGTATTATATAAAAGAAGAATTAGAGAAAAATCGTCCTTTAGTACAAGACTCAAAAAATGCTAAAAGACTGGCAGATGCCAGTAAAATCAAACGCGTTTCTGGAGAATTACCAGTAGGTGCTACTTTAAATCTTATTGAGAGGACATCTGATAATTTACCTGAGGAGTGGCGTACCGCATTTATAAAGATTCAACCACATTATCTATACACTGATCAAACAATCAAAATTGTAGATAAAAAAATGTATGATGGTTTGCAAGGTAAAGAGAACATTGCATTTCTTGGAAGAACAAATGATTTGTTAACATATAAAAAAGAATTGAAAAAAATTGACGAATTGCAATTAGCTAAATATAAAATAGCAGAAGTCGAGTTAACAAGTAAATATTCTATATACACTGATCTTTACAGCTTTACAAGCGGAACTGTATTCATGGGCTTCTTCCTAGGAATTGCCTTTTTAGCGATGATGGCAAGTTGTTTAATGTTTAAGATTTTATCTGGTGCATCAAAAGATATTACACGTTATCAGATGCTTCGTAAAATCGGTGTTCGCCGCGAACTATTAACGAAGTCTATTTATAAAGAGTTATTTTTAGTGTTCTTATTCCCAGCGATTGTGGGTATTGCTCACGTTTTAGTTGGTATGAATATGTTTGGATTTATATTACATGATCCGTATTTCCGTATTTGGGTTCCGATTATTATGTTCGTAGTCATTTACGCGATTTACTACTTCATTACAGTTCAATTGTATAAAAGAATTGTTCTTCCGAAAGAGGACTAAGAAGGTTCTGTTGCAAAGATTTCTAGACTGAGCTAATCTTTAGAAAAAGTGTGCGGAGGAGAATGATATAAGGAGTATTTTAAAGAAAAACAGTTTGAAAATTTACGTCCATTACAGAAAAATCAAATAAAAAGAAAGTAATAAAAATCCGATTCTTTAAATACATGAGAATCGGATTTTTTATGTAAAATATTTCCTTGACGTGCAATTTTCTTTTTTAGGCCTAGTGATAGGGTAGCTGCTCTTATCCGTCATAAGATATCTATAAAATGATAATGAATTATAAAAATACTACTTTGAATGCAGTATTTTAATAAACTTTCACTACGGTTTATTCCAATTAGGTACACTCAATTGAGAAGGATATATGCAATGAATCAAACTCTATGTGGCCTTGAAATAAAGTTCGATAATTTCTAAAAAAGATTGCTGATTAAGAAAAATCTTAAACTGTTTTTCTATAGTATATCATGTACAATAATTGTAAGAATTTTCATTTGACTATAGGACAGGATGGAGAGAACTATGAAGAAAATACAAGGGGATAAAGTATTTTTAAGATTACTTAGTAGAGAAGACGCGATATTCATATTTGATTCAACAGAAATAGAAGAAATTCGTTTTATGACAGGGACTACGAAACGATTTAAACTTGAAGAAGTTGAGGCACATATTCAAAAAAGTGTTGCTGATCCAACACGTGTAGATTTTGCTGTTTGCCTAAGTGAAACAAATGAAGTCATTGGAGATTTAGCTATATTAGAAATAGATGAGGAGAATCGAAAAGCGTTTTATCGTATTTCGATGCATAATTTAAACATAGTAGGGAAAGGGTACGGCTCAGAAGCTACTCAACTGGCACTAAGTTATGCATTTGATGTATTACAACTTAATCGTGTCCAGTTAGAAGTATATAGTCATAATCCACGAGGAATTCGTGCATATGAAAAAGTAGGTTTCATACAAGAAGGAAGATTAAGAGAATCGATATTCATTAATAATCAATTTTCTGATGAAATCATTATGAGTGTATTAAAAAGGGATTATGAAAAGCAAAAGAGATAATATACATAACATTCTTCACCCTTTTGATAATCAAACTTATAAGGAGGAGGACTTGAAGGGGTACGGAAACGATTCGAGGAATGAGGTGCCACTCGGGGGTTTTATTACAATTAATAAAAGAGTAGAAGTAAATTCTACTCTTTAAAAAATGCTGTAATGATAAAGTTTCGTAATCCTTAGTGCATAATTTTCCCAAAATGATATAGTGCCCCCCTTAAACATTAATATTTTAGAATCAAGTTTATAGAAAATAATAAGATGTTTATAAGTTTAAAACCTACGGGGATTTTTCCTGTGGGTTTTGTTGTATTGTAAGTAGTTTTTAAGAAATTATGGATGGTTTTTTTTATTTTGGTTTTCAAAATAATTTTCTTTAATTATTTTTATTTTGTTTTCGTTTTCTGTTAGTTCATATATAAATAACGCTTTTTTCATGTTATTAGCACCATCTTCTTCATTAGGTTGTTTAAGTTTCAATAAATTCCTACCTTTCCCATAGTGTAGTTCACCCAATAGGTATAAAGTATTTAGATTAATAGCTAATTTGATGCCCTTATCAATGTATTTTATTGCCTCTTCATGTTGAAATGTCCGTTCTAAACATAATGCTAAATTATATATTATTTTTAATTTAATTTCTCTATTTCTAGGAAAATCTAATTTATTAAAATTATTTAAACATCTTCTTAATATATTAATACTTTTTTCGTATTCTTTATTTCCTGCATGAAATAAGGCCTTTGTATGCAGAATATCTATTTCTCTTTCTGATAAAACATCAACATTGGTTAAAGTTAGTTTTAATGCATTATTTATAAGATTAAAAGAAGTTTTTGTTAATTTATTCACATAAAATATAGCAATTGCTTCATGCCATATTAGAAATTGTTTATCCTCTTTCGTTTGGAAGTTATTTTCATTTTTTTCTTTTTTTACTATTTCATAAATTTCTTTATATTGTTGTCGCTTTATACAATCATTTATTACGTATTTTACATTTTCTGTATATCTTAATCTCTTATTTTGAGTTAGTGCAAATATACTATTTGGATCAACACCAAGTCTTTCAGATAATTGATATAACAATATGCTAGATGGATAAATCATACCTTTTTCTATTTTACTAATTTGACTTTGAGAACATATTCCTTTACACAATTCAGATTGTGAAATTTTTTTTTTAATTCTAGTTTCTTTAATAATATTACCGAAATCTTGAAAATCCATTAGCCCACTCCTAAAATTTAACAATTTATTATTATAAGAATATTTTTCACCTTTCAATATAATGTAAAATTAGTATAGTTTCAATTGAATTAAAAATTCTTTTTACATTTAGATATATGGGAATTATCTAATAAATATATCTAAATCTATCTAATTTATTAGATAATGAATTATTAGTAGAAATATACAGAATAGGTGGGAACATGAAAAAACAAATTGCAGTATTTACTTTAGTGACTACTCTTGGCTTAAGCATTCAGCCAATTGTAAGTTCAGCAGAAACAGCTCAAAATACACAAGCAGCTCAACAAAGTGGTTGGGTACAAGAGGAAAACGGAAAATGGTTTTTCTATGAAAATGGTGCAAAAAAAACAGGCTGGTTTGCATTAAACGGAAAATGGTATTACCTTGATCCAAATGAAGGTGGAGCGATGAAAATAGGCTGGGCACAAGTAGAAGGAAAATGGTTCTACCTAAATCCAAATGAAGGTGGAGCAATGAAAACGGGATGGGAAAAAGTAGAAGGAAAATGGTATTATCTAGATCCAACGACAGATGGCTCAATGAAGACAGGTTGGTTTCAAGATAATGGGAAATGGTACTACTTAAATGCAAATGAAGGTGGAGCCGCGAAAATAGGTTGGGTGCAGGTAGAAGGAAAATGGTACTACTTCGATGGTAACGATGGTGCCGCTATGAAGACAGGCTGGTTCCAAGAGAATGGAAAATGGTACTATCTAAATGCAAATGAAGGTGGAGCCGCGAAAATAGGCTGGGAAAAAGTAGATGGTAAGTGGTACTACTTCGATGGTAGTGATGGTGCCGCCATGAAGACAGGCTGGTTCCAAGAGAATAATCAATGGTATTACTTAGATGCCAGTGGTGTTATGGTGAATGGTTGGACTAGAATTGATGGAAAAATGAATTACTTTCAGGATAATGGTCAATGGATAAATACTCGTGAATTAACAGTGACGTCAACAGCATATACAAATGATCCAACAGAAAATGGTTATAAACCTGGACAACATGTATATACAAAAATGGGAGATGATTTAACTGCTAATCCTGACTTGAAAGTTATTGCTGTGGATCCTTCAGTTATTCCACTTGAATCAAAAGTTTACGTCGAGGGTTATGGAATAGCTGAAGCTAGAGATACAGGTGGCGCTATTAGAGGTAATAAAATAGATGTATTTATTCCTTCAAAACAGGAATCAAGTAATTGGGGAAGAAAAACAGTTAAAATATATGTATTACCTAAAAACTAATTTATCAATATATCTATTTATAAATCTAGGAGGTTATTAAAATTATGAAAAAACAAATTGCAGCAATTACATTAGCAACTACTTTGGGATTAAGTATTCAGCCGATTTTGAGTTCAGCTGAAGCAACTCAAAATACACAAGCAGCTCAACAAAGTGGTTGGGTACAAGAGGAAAACGGAAAATGGTTTTTCTATGAAAATGGTGCAAAAAAAACAGGCTGGCTTGCATTAGAAGGAAAATGGTATTACCTTGATCCAAATGCCGGTGGAGCGATGAAAGTGGGTTGGGCACAAGTAGAAGGAAAATGGTTCTACCTAAATCCAAATGAAGGTGGAGCAATGAAAACAGGCTGGGAAAAGGTAGAAGGGAAATGGTATTATCTAGATCCAACGACAGATGGCTCAATGAAGACAGGTTGGGTGCAGATAGAAGGAAAATGGTACTATCTAAATCCAAATGAGGGTGGAGCCGCGAAAATAGGCTGGGAAAAAGTAGAAGAAAAATGGTACTACTTCGATGGTAATGATGGCGCCGCTATGAAGACAGGTTGGGTGCAGGTAGAAGGAAAATGGTACTACCTAAATCCAAATGAAGGTGGAGCAATGAAAACAGGCTGGGAAAAGGTAGAAGGAAAATGGTACTACTTGGATGGTAATGATGGCGGCGCCATGAAAACAGGCTGGTTCCAAGAAAATGATAAATGGTACTACTTAGATGGTAATGCTGGTGGTGCTATGGTGACAGGACAAGCTACTATAGACGGAAAGACTTATGTATTTGCTGCGGATGGAAAATGGATTGAGTCGGAATCTTCAGGTATCATTGATTTAGCATCAAAACAATTAGGTAAATCATATGTATCTGGAAACTCTGGTCCAAATTCCTTTGACTGTAGTGGTCTTATCTATTATGTGTTCAAAAACAATGGATACAATATTGGAAGAACAAGCGTTGCTGGATACTGGGGAATGGTTACTAAAATAAGTAGTCCTCAGCCAGGTGATTTAGTATTCCTCCAAAACACATATAAGGCGGGTCCATCACATATGGGAATTTACTTAGGTAATGGCGAGTTTATTCATGCTGCGGATGAAAGAACTGGTGTAACAAAAGGTAATGTAAATAGCCAATATAATAGAGAGCATTTCCTTGGATATGGTAGATTTACAAAATAATGAAGTGCTTCTATAAAAAACGCCTTCTAATTTGATATGATCCCCCTATAGTAGACAGAAAAAAGAAAGCTTTATATCCTGTCTATTATAAGGGGGATTTTTTTTATGGGGAAAATTAAAAGAACATATGATGAAACATTTAAGAAAAAAGCCATAGATTTATATTTTAAGGAAGGCATGGGGTATACCCACACATCCATCAACTTAAG
>NZ_AYMH01000085.1:0-653 GCF_000633475.1 Bacillus sp. H1a
CTTCCGCAAGACATGTATGAGATATTTTATTAAAAGTGCGGGTGAAGGGAGTCGAACCCCCACGCCAAAGGCGCCAGATCCTAAGTCTGGTGCGTCTGCCAATTCCGCCACACCCGCATATTTTATTAAAAATGGTGAGCCATGAAGGATTCGAACCTTCGACCCTCTGATTAAAAGTCAGATGCTCTACCAACTGAGCTAATGGCTCTTAATGGCTGGGCTAGCTGGATTCGAACCAGCGCATGACGGAGTCAAAGTCCGTTGCCTTACCGCTTGGCTATAGCCCATTAATTAAGAATGGTGGAGGGGGGCAGATTCGAACTGCCGAACCCGAAGGAGCGGATTTACAGTCCGCCGCGTTTAGCCACTTCGCTACCCCTCCGACATAAATGGTGGAGGATGACGGGATCGAACCGCCGACCCCCTGCTTGTAAGGCAGGTGCTCTCCCAGCTGAGCTAATCCTCCATTTTGCCTGGCAACGTCCTACTCTCACAGGGACAAGGTCCCAACTACCATCGGCGCTAGAGAGCTTAACTTCCGTGTTCGGTATGGGAACGGGTGTGGCCTCTCTGCCATCATTACCAGACTGTATTCATTTAAGACAAGAATCATTGTAACTCATTCACTTTTAAAAGTCAACAAGTTTTTTATA
>NZ_AYMH01000086.1:0-22929 GCF_000633475.1 Bacillus sp. H1a
GTACTTACTGGTTCTTTGTACAAAACTAACATCTCTAGCAAGATCTTGTAAGGTATTTGGAAATAAAAAACTTTGAATTTCTTGAGCAAATATTTACAATTCATCAGATACAGAAATAGACATACAAAAACGCCATCCTTTCTTATGATTCTACAGAAAGAATAGCGTATTTTTTCATTTTAGGGAGGATTTTGTTTTATTAGCTTGATAGTAATGTAGCTGTACCCCTATCCATTGCAAAATTCTCTATGGTGAATTGCTCTTCCTATTTTAAAAGGGATCCTGGCAACAAACCCCCCTTTTTTCTTTCTTTATGCGGAAAACGTTCGGATTACGATTGAACATTGCATGGTGGACATCCTACGCAAGCACCATTAGAACCAAAAAACCAAGACTTACCCTGTGAGTCAAGTTTCCAAGTGTTGGTTACCATGTTGCCATTGTTATCAAAAAACCACCACTGACCTAGTGAGCATACCCATCCTCTAGCCACTCTATTAGCATTAGGATCTGAGGCAGGCAGATTTCGATCCCGTAGATATCGGTATTGTATGTTCCCTGCACTGGTCCTTATAAACCCTGCCCAGACTCCATTGTTATCTGCAAGGTAAGAACTGCCACCACTTCCTGGGAACCACCCTCCCTTCCTCACACCATTTTGGCAATAAACCCAAACGCCATTAGCTAAGCCCCAACCATTTGAATTTGGGCATTGTGGTGGTGGTGGTGGTGGCGGTGTATCGTTAGTACCCTGGATTGTAAAGTTGCAGGTGTATATTAGTTGACACGGATCGTTAGTCTGCCAAAATACATAACGGTTGATATGAAGATGAGGAGTTGGGCTGCCGTTGCCTTTAACAGTAAAGGTACCTGTTGCTGCCAATGTGGCAATTTGTTGCCCTGCATTTACTCGTTGTCCTTTGGTTACACTTGGTTGAATGTGTACATATTCGGTGACAACACCATCAACGTCACTTATGATACCTATTGAATTTGGCTTGCAATTCTTCTGTAAACAAGCGAAGAAGTTAGGGTCATCAGTGTTACATACACACAAAGGATTACCTGTAGTCGCCCATAATACCGTTCCTGATTCCATAGCAAGTACAGGTGTACCGAACACGGCACCATTAAATCTCCAGTCTTTACCGGGATGGGTCGTATTACAAGGTGTAATCATATTGATTTGATTTGGTGGCACGCTAAAGGGCACATTCTGATATATATGAAGAGGTTTCTGATTAATATTATATGGTGGACAAGCCAATTTTTTCAAACCTCCTTTTTAGAGTCGAAAATTATTACAATCTATGAAAATGTGTTTGGAACTGTGCCTGGACACAACCACATTGTTGCAAATATGTGGTCACAGTATTCATTATTTTCGCTTTCAAGGGTACAACCACATCGCCATCAAGTTAAGAAATACATTCTTCCTTTAAACGAAAAAAATGAACTGAATTCTCATAAATAACTGTAGAGATATAAAATTTTCGTTTTGGGGATACTTCAAAATTTCAGCTTGATAGCGATGGGGTGCTACCCCTGTTTGTAGTAGTTTTAATATCACTATGGATAAATTACTTTTAAAACTTTACTTCCGAGAACGATAATTATGTAAATAAGCTGTCCATATGGGCAGCTTATTGTATTTTTTGCTTAGCGTGGGTTTTTTCCGAAATGCTGGCGGCTTTGCTTTATTAGTTGTATTGTTTATTTTATTAATCATCGTTGGAGCTGCTTGCTTCTGCTAAAAAACTATTGGAAAAGACACTCTTATATGGGTGTCTTTTCTTTATACTTTCTAAAAATGTCCTAACATATAATATCCGAGTTTTGCCGTCAGTACCCCATCGTTATTAAGCTAACACAACAAAATACCCCCAAAAACGAAAAAGAGATGAAGAAAATAATAAAAAAGCTTATCATTAAGTGCTAAAAGATAAGCCTGTTTGTCTTAATTTTTCCTTGTTATCGATTTCCGGCTCAAAAACACCAGCTAAAAAAGATCTAAAGAAGAACACCATATAACAGATAATGATACCAAGAGCAGTAGCCCATTCTAGAAACGGTCTTTGTCAGTATACGCCCCTTAGTATTAAATCTATGAAGGCTAGCAATAAAACCACAACTCCAGATTGAGCTCAAATTTTCATTTCAATTTGTTGAATTCTTTCATCTGAATGTGTACTGAGTGAAAACCAATTTTTAAGTTTTTCCATTCTATTTTCCCTCCCAAAATAAGTCATCTAAAGTTTTATCAAGTGATTTAGCTATATCAATGCAAAGCTTTAAAGATGGATTATATTTATTAAGTTCAATAAGACCAATGGTTTGTCGAGTAACATTTATAAGCACAGCTAATTCGTGTTGAGTTAACCCCTTTTCCATTCTTGCAATTTTTATTTTGCTTACTGACATTAAATACACCTCGTTCTAAAATCAGAACGGGGTTATACATGTCTGAGGTTTGAAAATTAAATAACTTTATTGTCACTCCACAAGTGTAAAGTTAATTTTATTCCATCTTATTATTTGTATAAAAAAATTCATTCACTAATATATCTATATCTCGACTTAAATTTAGCACCTGCTTATGTCTAAATCCATATTTCTCTACAAGTTTAATTAGTTTTGCTTTCTTTTCTTCAATTAAATCTTGTAAGTTTCTCATCTCCATATCTAAAAGGCTCCTTTTTGACGATTTAGCATTTATATAATAGTATAGATATAAAAATAAAGAAACTGGAAATTTTGGTAATAGAAAGTAAAATACATTTTAATATATATTAAAATCTTTATATATTTGTATTTAAATTAATCTATTTTGATGTTATACTAATACCAACCAAGAAGAATCTAATTAATCATGACTAATCACTACATTTTCTTTATGTCATCGTATAAAAAGACACTTTAAATAGTGTCTTTTTTACATATTGAGACTATTACTGTGGTTACTTATTGACTATTGAGGTCTTTAATGAATTTCCTTTATTGGCTGACTCATTGTTTCCCTATATAATTGGAGTATTGGCAGTGAATTCACACCATATGCAAATTCACTAATAATAGGTTCTAATCCACATGGTAACAACCTGAAATCTTTAAATTCCTGATTGATATAATATGTTCACTTCATCTAATCAACAATCTCCCAAAATTGAATGGCCGCCTTTGAGAGTGGTTTATCTTTTAACCTTATAAAAACCGGTTCCACACTAAAATCAAATTGTTTAAGTTCAAAAAGCGTTGTATTTTCCAAAAAATGCGACGTATAGTCCATTCTTGGGATGATAGATATACCTAATCCTCTGCTTACAAGTGCTACAACCATTGTGACATCTTTACACTCAATAATAATATTCGGCTTCAGATTACGTTCATTAAATGTTTCCAATATACTTTCATATAAAAAATGCCCTTCCATTGCCCCTAACATAATAAAAGGAAATGAAGCTATTTGTTCCAACGTCATATCCTGTGATGAAAATAATGATAGCCATCTAGTCGGAATAATTACGACGAATGGCTGTTTATTTAATATTTTAACTTGATAGTGTTCACTATTGTCCGGGCGTAAGAGTAATGCAATATCAAGTTCTCTTCGTTCCAGTTTTTTTAATAGTACTTCTGAGTTTCCTGTTATTATATTGATTTTAATTTTGGGATATTGTGTTCTAAACATACTGACATAGTCAAGGAGTATATTCGAACATGCAGATGATACACCAATGCTTATTATTCCTGCTATCCCTTGTTCAATCTCTTGAATTCGCTGTTTTACCTCTTGCATTTGTATCAACATTTTCTCTGCATATTGATACAATAGTTCACCAGTTTCCGTTAGTTCCCATTTTTTTCGGTATCGATGAATCAAAGTTGTACCAAGATCATTTTCAAGCTTTATTAACATTTGGCTAAGCGGTGGCTGCGCTATATGGAGAACTTCTGCTGCTTTAGAAATACTTCCCTGTCTTACAATTTCTCTGAAGTAATGTAATTGTCGAATATCCATTTCGCACCCCATTATATGTTTTTTGATATGATTAGTTTATCATATATATATTATTAATATCTTAAATTCACTGCTATACTTACTCGTATACTATTTATAGAAAGCGAAGGATATTATGAATCATATGAGTAAAACAATGAGGCGAATCATCTTATACGTGCTTGGCTTATTTCTTTTGTCGTTTGGCGTTAGTCTCTCGATTCGAGCAGGATTTGGTGTATCACCTGTGTCATCACTAGCATACGCAATGAAGCTAACGACTAGCTTATCACTTGGTTTCACAACAGTGCTTGCCAATGTGTTATTTATTGTTATCCAAGTAATATTAAATAAACGAATTGAGTTAAATGAATTTGTAGTTCAATTAACTATTTCGTTTTTATTCGGGGGCTTCATGAATATAACGCTTTTCATAGTTCAAATGTTTCCTACTCCTGAAACAATTTTTTCGCGAACTATATTTTTAATTGTTAGTTTTTTCGTTATATCTGCTGGTTTAATGGGATATTTCACAGCGAAACTTCCATTAATGCCATACGATGCACTAACGTATGCAATTCATGAAAAATTCAATTTAAAATTTAGTAAAGCGAAAATATCAAGTGATGTAATTAATGTTTGTATTGCTGGCGGAATATGTATAATTTTCATTCAATCGTTAGGCTCAATCGGAATTGGTACACTAGCCGCTGCCTATTTCGTCGGAAAAATTTTAGGCTGGCTACTATCACATTACCAACAACCTCTTCTACAATGGACATCTAAAACTGAACGCGCTGCCTGAAAAAGCGTATAACAAACAAGTGAATGTCAGAAACAAGAAATTAGCCCATTGTGTTCAACATCCTATATGGGGTACGGAAACCATTTTGGGTATGGGGTGCTACCAAACATTGCCATCAACTTAAGAAAACAAGTCACCCCAAAAACGAAAAAACGCTATTCTTCCTGTATATTTCTACAAAAAGAATAACGTTTTTTTTGTTTTATAGATACAATTTCGTATGAAGAAGGAGAATTCTTACGGGAAGTGCGGTTAAATTCCTTAATACTAATTTCTCTCTTCACTTTCTCTTAATCACCGCGTTACCGATTCCTTTTTAACAGATTGTCCATAGATTCCATCCCCCTTTACCAAAAAAGAGCTAAGATGTTTGCCCTTAGCTCCTTCTTGGTAAAATCGATTTATTTTTACAATTCTTCAATCATTATTTCACTTCATTAGCCACAAAAAAGTGTTCACATACATTTGATATACGTTGTAAGTCCACATTTCCACCGGATATAACGGCAACTACTTTTTTTCCTTTTGTATATTTATCAACTTTTCCTGAAAGAAGCGCAGCGGTAGCTAATGCTCCAGCCCCTTCTACAACAGCTTTCCCGCGTTGTAATAAATCTTTCATCGCCACTTCTAGCTCTTCTTCCGATACTGTTACAATATCATCTACTAGTTCCTTTACAACTTCGAAAGTTAAGCTGCCTGGTATTTTAACTGCACAACCATCCGCTATAGTCGGTGCATGATAATGCTCCACGATTCCTCCATTATCATAAGAGGCTTTCATTCCATGAACATTATCCGCTTGAACACCTATCACATTAATTGATGGATTAAAAGATTTTAATGCAACAGCAATTCCAGAAATAATTCCTCCTCCACCAATAGGTACAATTATAGTATCAACATCCCACAAATCATCAAGAATATCTAAACCAATTGTTCCTTGTCCAGCCATTACTTCTACATCATCATATGGATGTAAGTATGTCTCTCCTGTTTCTTGTATAATTTCCTCACACTTCGCTTTGGCGTCATCAAAAGTTTCACCATATAAAATAACTTCTGATCCATACCCTCTAGTTGCCTCTACTTTCGCTTGAGGTGCAGAAACTGGCATAACAATTTTACTCTTAATTCCAAGTAAATGAGCGGATAAAGCAACACCTTGTGCATGGTTTCCTGCCGAACAAGCAATAACACCTCGTTCTTTTTCTTGATCTGTCAAATGTGACATTTTATTAAAGGCACCACGGAATTTAAAAGAACCCGTTAATTGCATATTTTCTAATTTCAAATAAATTTCTCCACCTGTTTTACTAGTCAAATAGAAAGATTTAACTAATGGCGTTTTTCTAGCATTTTTATCAAGAACCTTTTGGGCTTTTTTGATGTCAACAATATCTAATGGCATTTTTTTGGTTATCATACTAACACTTCTTTCAATTGTTTATAATCTAACCCTAGCGTCATTCCTAAATTTGCGTAAGTAATGACCCCTTTATAGATATTTACCCCAGATGCTAATGATACTTTATGCTGCATAGCGGATTCTAATCCTTCTTTAGCGATTGCTAGTAAATATTCAATATTTCCATTCGCTAACGCGATTGTAGCGGTACGTGGGGTGGCACCAGGCATATTTGGCACTGCATAGTGTATTACGTCATGTTTAATGAATACCGGATCATCATGTGTTGTATACTTATCAATTGTTTCAACTGTTCCACCTTGATCTATTGCGATATCTACAATAACACTTCCAGGTTTCATAGATTGAACCATGTACTCTTTTACGATTTTTGGAGGTCTAGATCCTGGAATTAAAATTGTTGAAATAAATAAATCGGCTTCCTGAATCATTCGCTTCAAGTTTTCAGTGTTTGATTCAATGATTTCAACATTTTCTTTCGCATATTTCTCTCTTAAATGAGAAATTCTTTCTTGATTTATTTCTAATATTGTAACTTTACAACCAATTCCAATTGCCATATCACAAGCGTTAATTGCTGCATTTCCTCCACCCAGAATCACAACATTTCCGGCAGGGATTCCCTCAATACCAGATAATAAAATGCCTTCTCCTTGATGTTGCTTTTCTAAGTAATAAGCACCCATAAATACTGCACGTCTACCAGCGATTGCGCTCATAGGTTTTAATAATGCTAGATTTCCATTTTCACTAATCGTCTCCCCTGCAATTGCAGTTGTGCCAGCATTTCTCATTGCCTCTACACACTCTTTAGAAGCGGCCAGATGTAAGAATCCCCATACAATAAGATCCTTTTTAAAATAATGATATTCTGCAGGTAGTGGTTCTTTCACCTTGACTACCATATCAACATCCCATGCTTCTCCTTGCGTCACGATACTTGCACCAGCGTTTTTATATTCATCATTTGTATAACCAGATCCTAATCCGGCATCTTTTTGTACTAAAACTTCATTTCCATCTGCAACTAATCTTTGAACATTTTCTGGAGTCATCCCTACACGAGCTTCTCCTTTTTTTATCTCTTTCACTACACCAATTTTCATAACAACACATCCTTTATTAGATTCAGATATAAATTATATTGTCTATGATTTGATAAACATTAAAGTAGCAAAAACCAATAAAAATGTTATGGCAATATAATTCACTTTGCGTCTTGCTGTGGCATCTACAAGATAACACCATTCAAAATTATGAGTCAATCGATTTGTGAAAAAGTTCACAAAGTATACTTTTTTATTCAAAATTCTATTTTTATGTAACAAATAAAATTGAATCTAGGGTCCCCTTATGATATTCTTCGTCTGTGAAACATTTCACATATCATAATGTTAAATTTGTAAATAAGTATACATTCTTTCAACTAGGAGTGATTATAATGTCACAGCAACAACTAAAAAAGGATATTGGTTTCTTTGCAGCATTAACCACTGTTATTGGTACTGTTATTGGAGCCGGGGTATTTTTTAAACCTACAGCACTTTATGGGGTAACTGGTACAGCCAGTTTAGGCTTACTTGCCTGGATCATTGGTGGGGTATTAACAGTATGTGCGGGTCTGACCGCTGCTGAACTATCTGCAGCCATCCCTGAAACAGGTGGAATGATGGCATATTTAAAGCGTACTTATGGAAACTTAACAGCTTTCCTACTTGGATGGGCACAAACTGTAATCTACTTTCCTGCTAATATCGCAGCACTTGCGATCATCTTCGGAACACAAACAGTTAGTTTATTTGGTTTAGACATTAGTGAACACAAAATGTTGATTATCGGAATTTCTGTAGCGACTGCAACATTTGTAACTCTTATGAATTTCTTAGGAGCAAAAGCCGCCGGTGGAATCCAAATGGCATCTACTATATGTAAGTTACTTCCACTAGCTCTTATTATCATTTTTGGATTACTACACAAAGGCGATGTTACTTTTCAACTCTTACCTATTGAAGCTGGACCAGACAAATCGTTTATATCTGCACTTGGATCTGGTTTACTTGCAACAATGTTTGCATATGATGGCTGGATTCATGTAGGAAATATCGCTGGAGAAATGAAAAACCCTAAAACGGACTTACCAAAAGCAATTGTATTAGGGTTATCAGCTGTTATGGTTATATACTTACTTATAAACATTGCGTTTCTTATGGTCATGTCCGCAACATCACTTGCAGCGACTGATACTCCTGCTTCTGAGGTAGCAACAATTATTTTTGGCGCAATGGGTGGTAAATTAGTTACAATCGGTATTTTAATTTCCGTATTTGGAACAATCAATGGTTACATTATGACTGGAATGAGAATTCCATACGCTATGGCAGTTGAAAATAAATTACCATTTAGCAAATGGTTTGCTACATTAACTAAACATAGCAAAGTCCCTTATAACTCTGGTTTATTTATGTTATTTGTATCTATTATCATGATGGTCATTGGTGGATTTAACACTTTGACAGATATGCTAGTCTTTGTAATATGGATATTCTACACAATGACATTCCTTGCTGTCTTTATTTTACGAAAAAGAGAGCCAGAACTTGTACGACCTTATAAAGTTCCACTATATCCGATAATACCAATAATTGCCATTATCGGTGGGCTATTCATCGTTATTAATACATTATTTACTCAAACACTTCTAGCACTGTCAGGAATAGGTTTAACCTTAATTGGTCTCCCTATTTATTTTACAATGCGGAAGAAGGGACCTTTAATCATAGAAAATAACAGTAAACGGTAATCTTGTAAAAAGATTTAAATTTTACCGATTTCATATAAGTAGCCTTAATAAAAATTCAAAAGGAAAGAGCCTATTTTAACCAACAAAATAGGCTCTTTTACTTTAATGTACCTATATCACAGTAATAAGCTATATTTTTTCCCATAAAATTCGACTTAGATAAAATTGTAAGAATCTATCGAGGGGATTAATGTAGCAAAAGTGTTTAAACCTATTATTAATATAACCTTATGACACGTATAATATATTTGTATCTATAAAGCGACAACTTCCTTCAATTATATTTGTTAAATAGTAGATGATATGAGTTTAGAAAAAAACTATCTGATATAGAATGAATTAGGTACAGACATTAAATAATAGAAAAAAGCCCCTAGTATTCCAGTAGTAAAAATAATAAATCCCATATTTCATATACTTTTAATTTTTGCTTGTAGTCCATTGAATCCTGCTAATAACCCACTTAAAGGGTATAGGATAAAGTATGGAACGGGTGAAAGAAGATATTCTGCATCAATCCCCATACCCCAACACACAAAAGGTAGCACAACAAGGGAAAGGCTAAGTAATCCCATTACACTTACGAGTAATTTACGATTTTCAATCCCTGCAATAATTAAATAAATCCCACCAATAAATCCACATAGCAAGAAAATGGGCATAAAGTAAATCCAAAGAAGGCTCAAGATGATCATATATAATTTCCTCCTAGTTGATAAGTTGTATTTCAACAATTGTTAAATGAAACATAATAATGGAAAAAAAACATGCATCCTACTTCATAGGAACAATGGGACTTTTTAATTGCATAACATATTCCGTTTAAGAGCAAGAGTGGTGTTTCCACACCTTCTAACGTACAGCAGATTAATTGAGTGACAAATTTATGCTACATGTAATCGTTACTGTACGCTCATAGAAAGGGAAAACCATTCTAATATAGTATATTAGGAATGTACTTATTTATTTTTACATAATTCTATTTGGGGAGCATTTCTAATCTTTTACCTATTTCTTCCCCCTTTCATTAGTTCTAAGAAATGATTTAATTTTCCGGATCCCCTGTTAATTTATAAAGTTGATCTAGTGCTTCTTCTATATCAAACGAATTAAACCAACGGTAATCATGTTTGTCTAAAATACGATAATGCTGACTAATCAGATTTTGTTGTAAGCGACAGTCCCCTTTTTCTTGAATCTGTTTCCACCAGACTTTTCCTCCTAAAGTTTTTTGCGAATTGTTTTTTTGATTTGTAAAAGCGAGGATTTTAACAATTTCATTTACATCATTGCCAAATGTCATTTGGATCGTTTCACTATGCTCGAAAATTGTTACAAGACAAACGGCATTCGTCCATGTGAGGAGGCGTCTACCTTTTTCAATTTCTATTAATGTTTTTTTGATAAACCAATGATTTCAGACATTTTATCTTGTGATAAGTCATTTTCTATACGGACTAGTTTTAATTTTGTACTTACTGATGCGATGAATTCTTGTTTATCCATTAGTCCTCTCCTTTTTTAAAGAAAAGTTGTATTAAATAGACATTGTGTGTTATTAAAATAATCCATGATAACTATGTTTTATTACATCCATAAAGCTAGGATTTTCAGCTAAGCCGGTATAAATCATTTCGCTTTTTACACTATCGAAAATTAATACTAGTAATAAAATTATTATTATTGCTGTAATTGTTTTGACTGTAAGTAGTTTCTTCAACATATTTTTCCTTTCGAATTCCAAATGTAGATTTTGTTTTTCGTTAAAACACTTATAGTGTAAATTTACACTATAAGTGTAAAAACGTCAACATGAGTGTAAACTTACACATGTGGTTGTTAGATCTTTCTGAAGAAAGATGATGAATTTTTGTTATTAAAATTAGGGAGAATTAGGGAATTTTGGCGAGGACAAAGCAGGCTTGGCAGCCCATGCCCATCAACCTAAGAAAAGCAAATATCCCAAAATGAAAAAACGTTATTCTCTCTGTAGAACATTTTGGAAAAAACCCACGCTAAGCAAAAAAATACAATAAGCTGCCCATATGGACAGCCCATTTACATAATTATCGTTAGCGGAAGTAAATCAATTTGATTTGTTTAATATAAGCACTCGTTTATTGAAGAAGTGATTTTCAATAAAAAACATCTTATCATTAGAATTCAAATTTAACAGGTCTTAAAAAAAGCTCTTCTAATGTATCTTTTGCATCTTTACTTTCAAACAAAATCTCATATAAAGCGTTACTAATTGGAAGTTCAACATCATATTGTTTAGATAGTTCTTTCAATGCTTTTACTGTTGAAACTCCTTCTGCCAATTTTTCAAACTTTTGACCTAAGACAAACGCTTCTCCGAATTTTCGATTATGACTATGTAATGAGAACAATGTTGCCTCATAATCTCCTAAATGACTCAATCCATATATCGTTAAATCATTTCCTCCCATAGCTGTAACCAAACGTGAAAGTTCCCTGGTCCCTCTAGCCATTAGTGAACCTTTCAAACTGCTGTAATTCAATCCATCCAACATTCCTGCGGCGATTCCCATAACATTTTTTGTAGCAGCTCCTATTTCATTGCCAATCAAATCTTGTCCGTAGTAAAACCTTATTAAATCACTATTAAACTCCTGTACAATCTTCTTAGTGATACCAATATTCTCAGATCCAATCACCATACAATTCGGAATGTCATTCACAAAATCCTGTACATGCCCAGGTCCTACCCAAACAGCTATATTGGTATTTTTTCCAACGATTTCACCAAATACTCGAGAAAGCCTCTTTCCACTTGTCGCTTCAAGTCCTTTCATACATAAGATGAAGGTTTTTCCTTGTATTTCATTAATTAAGTTTAATTGATTAGCAAATGAACGTAATTCCTGTGCACTAATCGCTATAATAATAATCTCCGCAAATGAAATTGCTTTATGTAGAGAATTACTTAGCTCGATATCTTCTGAGAGCTTAAGATAATCATTCTTTCTTGTTTCATTTAATTCAATGTAATTTCTTGAGTTTTCTCTCCCCCACAACATTACATTATGATCAATTTTGTTAGCATACCAAGCTATAAAAGTACCCCAACGTCCACAACCAAGAACTGAAATATTCAATAATCTCACCTTTGTCTTTATAATTTTTTCACTATGTTTTCCTTTACATGAATGGCTTTACTTATATTGTTCAATATTGGATAAACATTAACAAATATCCTTCATCTTATGCAACTAACGAACAGGTTAGTTGCACAAGATGAAGGATATTCCATACGGCTCTAATTAACATAAGATGACATTATCAGTAGTCAACAATGGATAGAATTTTCGTTATGGGGGAATTTTGATTTTCTAGGTTGATGAGTATGTGGCGGTACCACATGCCCATCAACCTAACAAAAATAAACTACCTCAAAATGATAAAACTGAGCAACTCAGGCAAAAACCTTGCTTTGGGGTAATAGGTCCAGATCGTAAAAGGCTATTCCATCACCTTTTCAAAGCGTAACTACAATAAGGACAAGCCAGTTTTGGCTTGTCCTTGTTCCATGCCGACCGGCGCATTCAAACGGCAATCACACAAAGTCGCTATTCACCCTAGATCTATCACCCCTGCCACAACGCAGGCTTTGTCACCATGAACCATAACATCGTCATTAAAAGAACTATGTAAATCCAAACAGAACGCCGCAACAATTGAATCAAGGCGTCCTTGTCTTGGCACGTTTCGCTGAATTTCCGAATGGTCGGCGAAAAGGCGCGGGCCAGGAAAAATAATGAACTCGCCATGAGAATAAGGGTCATCACTATCCAAGGGGTCTTCCAAGTCCAAGGGCCCGCCAGTACAAGCAGAACCCCGGATGCAACCAGCACATGCCCGGCATGCTTGGCCAGCCTGACCGAAAATCGGAATACATCCAAATAAGCCTGCTGTGTTCGGGCCTCTGAAGCCCGCAGTTTTTTGATGAGCGGAAGCAATACAAAAAACGGGCCGATGGATAAGATTACACTGAAAATATGTACATACAGAAGCAGTCGATACAACATGTCCATCCTTATATCACATTAACCTTCGATGGGACGGAACTCATGAACCCAAACTCTCATATTTGGCAGCCACGGCATGCCAGGGTGAAGAGACAGAATAGATTGCTTATATTCCTCCACACTCGCATAGCCTTCTTGACGGGCATGCTCATCAGTCAATTCACCAAGTGATTGCGAATAGACCTTCTCCACAACATACCGGTGACCTTGAAGCTCCATCACTTCCCCGACATCCGCATATCTCCCGTTGCGGCGAGTAGCCGTTTTCTGTCCTGCAAGCACTTTTTCAATGTCCTCCTGAATCGTGATGAGACGTTCAATCGTACATGTTTTTGGCGGTAAAGCGTTCGTTTCATTTTGGTTTGTCATCTGGGGCACTCTCCTTTTTTCATTTAAGTATAAGCCTACTTTATCATATAAAAAAATTATTCTATATAGCAAGTTTCTACTTAATAGGGATAACAAACTTTCATACAATGCATAGTTGTCTACGAAAATTCAGTTCATTTTTTCATTTTGGAGAACAAGAGATTTCTTAAGTTGATGGGCATGGGGTACCGCCAGCATTTTAGAAAAAAGCCACGCTAAGCAAAAAATACAATAAGCTGCCCATATGGACAGCTTATTTACATAATTATCGTTAGCGGAAGTCATTTTAAAATTCTACATGTGGACTTTTTCTTTGTTCTTGCGAATAACCCACCATACCAAAGATACAAGTAGTATGATAAGTGGTATTCCCTGAATAAAGAGAAATCCTTTCCAAAAATCAAGTACAGTACTGTCTGGAGAATCTGTTGCCATCACACCTATAAAAAGTGCCAATGGGCTTGCAAGTATATTTATCCCTAAACCGACCATTACGAATGGCAGATTTTTAGCCTTAATTTTTGGTGACCCAGCCTTAATAAATACAAATATTGCAGTACCAATTATAAGAAACAGTACCCCATAATAAAATACAATATACGCCATAATATCCCTCCATGACTTTAATTGTACCATTGTGCCTGTGTGCTATTGTTTTGGTTGGACAAAAGAGAAAATTGAGGAATATGTAAAACAAGACCTTACTCCTAAACCTATTGAATTCATTCGTGAAAATATAAAAGAAAACCGATGTGGGTGCGAGATAAACAATCCTCAAGGAAGTTGCTGTTTGGGGAATGTTAAGAACTAGATAAAAAGCCTTTCTTAGCAAAAAAGTGTAACATAAATGTTCGTTTTTGTTACGTTTTGTATTTGAAAATATGAAATATCTTAACCGTTAAACTAGCTGTTGTAAAATGACAATAAATTTATTTAATTTTAAAAGCTAGATAAAAACCAAGATTTTCGAAATACTTATGGTTATTTCGAAAAATATCCACCTTAATACCTGGATAAAAAACCGAGGTTTTTATTAACCTAATTCACCTATCCACCTAAAAAATCAAATAAATCCATAAAAATCCATTTTAAATATACCTGTGCTAAATCTAATCTTCCTTTTCCATGCCCAAATTCTTCATGAACTATATTCATTACACCCTGTACTTGCTGATATATAGCTTTAAATTCTTGGCCAATCCCATAGTCCACACATTTTCAATTTGCCTTACAAAAGATACTTTCGAAGATCCTCGCCGTCTTCCCATATTTTCGCCGCGCTTCCCCATACCTTTCGGTCCTCACTCCCTTTTCATATTTTTCAATCCCAAAATACATTGATTCATTTTCATGATCTCAATACAAACAAATAATTATATAAAAAGAGCCATTTCGGACTCAGAGTCATAGACACAATACAAGTGTCTGAATCTGAACCGCGAAACGGCTCTTGAATGTTTAAACGAAATAAAAAAAGAAAAGCAAATCTATATCCAATTTAACATAAACTAGATTTATCTTCCAAGGGTTTTTGTTGACTTTTGAAGTAGAGGCTGATTCGTCGTGTGGGAGCGAAATCCCACGTACTACGTATCTATCCATACGGTAAATGAAATTATTATTCGAGAGCACTAGCGGTTCGGCTCGTATAAGAATAAATTCAAGCCGATGAACCTAGATAGTTGCTTTTGGATGTGTCGGCTTGGTGCCGCCAAAACTCGAGCCGAAAAAAGTTTTGCAAGGATGTAGCAAAGTGAAGAAAGTCAGTAATAGTCAGGGTTTATAAGATATAGGGTGTACCTAAAAGAGGACACCCAAAAAATGTAAAATAACCCAAAAAAAGATGCCAATAAAAAATAACATCTAAAATAGCTGTCATTTTTTATTATTAGAGTAACACCAATATTTCACGGATTCTGTACGCTAAGACTGTAACCTTAGATACAAAAAGGATTTCAACATAAAAACTAAAAATAATCGTTTATGGAACTTTATTTATTTTTACCAAAATAGACTGAGATACTTTTAATAGCGAGGTAAAAGCAAGATTTTCAACTGAAAAGTCTCTTATCTCTTAACAGGGTAAATCATTGATAACATGAAATAAGTGAGTGAGTGAAATCTATTTCAATATTACAATATTTGCTTAGCCAATAACTCTGGTGCAAAAAAATTATCATTATCAAAAATTTAAAAAATAATTAATAATAATTTACCCACATACAACATTATTAATTCAAATAACATATTAAGTTTAAATTTATTTACCAAACAAACGAATCCAAAATGATTTCTTCTGTTCTGAAGCTACTATTAAGCGCTTGCTATCTTGTATTTCTTTTAATACCTGCATTAATTGAACATCTCTTTGTTCTTCTTTCATTATTCTTTGATTATTAGTTTCCTGTAAAATTTCACTTTGTCGATCCAACCTTTGAATTAACTCTAAATTAAATTGTTCTAATCGTTCTATACGTTCTCTTAATGCTTTTATGTGTTCTGAATCTGCTACGCTATCCGTAACAGCAGCTGCTACCCCATTTTCTGTAACACTCGTTATTACTAGATTTATAGCCTGTTCTAACGTTATGTTTTTCTTGTTCGTAGCTGCTACCAACCGTTCTATAGTTGCTATATCTTTATGATAAAAAATTCTAGAATTATTGTTGCCACGCTCAAAAAAATACCCAACTTCCTCCAGGGCAAGGCAATATTTACGCAAAGTACTTGAGCCAATCCCTAATTTCTTGGCTACCTCAGATCCCCAATAAGTTTGAGCCATATTTTATCCTCCCTCTGTTCTAAGCTGTTCTTCAAATGCCATATAGTCTTTTAAGAGTACGATACGTATTATTTTGCTTTGCTTTGTTGCTTCATTGATATTAACAGCAAATGGTTCTAATCCATTATGACACCAACTTTCAAATAAAATTGTTTTAAAATAGAGAGGTCTTCATATGATTATATGAAAACAATAAATTGTGGTGAAAAATAGTCCTTCAACTGAAATCAAAAAACTTCGTCATTTCGACGAAGTTCTTTTTGATGCATCAATACAATAAAAAAACTTATCTAGTTATATACACATTTTAATAAACTGCATACACTAAAATATATAACAGCCTGCTAGGTAAGATTTCTCAAAATATAATCATGAAAGGAGACATCATGATTTATTCATTTAATAAATCTGATAGATTAATCCCTTTTAAAAAAATTACGATTGCTCAAAAACAGCCTGTAGAGATCTTTATTTTTGAACTACCCCCACTTAACACTCTAACGAGCTGTTTGAAGTGGGGGATTCCTACGAACACCAAGGTATCCCTCAGTTTTATGAGTAGGCGATCCCCGTAATCCCTACGGTTAGGAGCCTTACGGCCTCTTTTCTCAGATTTTCCGCTGCGTTCACATCTCTATCATGATACATACCACAAGAAGGACACTTCCATTCACGCAGGTTCAGGCTTTTCACGTCTTTATTTTTGTAGTCGCAATGCGAACAAGTTTGGGAACTAGCGAATGTTTTCGACACCACAATCACTTGTTTCCCATACCAGCGTGCCTTATACAACAACATCGCTTTGAATTGTGACCATGATACTTCTTGAATCGCTTTCGCTAGTTTGTGATTCTGTAACATATTCGATACTTGCAAATTTTCTATCCCAATCACATCGTGGTTTTTGATGATCCTAGTAGAGAGTTTTTGCAAATAGTCCGTTCTTGCCTGTTTAATTCGTTCATGAATACGAGCGACTTTCATTCGCTGTTTCTGCCAGTTCGTTCCACCTTTTGTACGTCTAGATAGAATACGCTGGGCATGAGCAAGTTTCTTTTCTAATACCCGAAACCATTTTGGATTACCGAATACCTCACCTGTTGAAAGAATAGCAAAGTTTTTCACACCAACATCTATACCAACAGCGGAATCGGTCTTCGGTAATTCTTGTACTTCTGCTCCAGCAAGAATCGAGACAAAATATTTTCCACTTGGATTCCTTCTGACAGTAGCACTCAAAATTCGTCCTTCTACCTCACGACTTTTGACAAATTTGACAAGACCAAGTTTCGGTAACTTCAATTTATTATCTATAATCGCAATGTTTCCATTTGTATGTTTCGTTGTATAGGATTGGACTTTATTGTTTTTCGATTTAAACTGAGGAGCTTTGTTTTGTTTTTTGAAGAATCTTGCATACGAGTCAGCGAGGTTGTGAAGAGAAGATTGAAGAGCGATACTGTCCACTTCTTTTAGCCATACAAATTCTTTTTTGAGAGTAGGTAATTGCGAAGAACAAGTGCCATAGGATAACCCTTTTCCTGTTTCTTTATATCTATCATTCCACTTTTCCAAAAAGTAGTTAAATACAAAACGTGAACAACCAATTGTTTTCGTAATAGCTATTTTTTGTTCTAAACTAGGATAGATCCGAAACTGATACGCTTTATGGGTAAGCACCGCTTTTCACCTCACTTCCTTTTTTTATTTGTTTACAATCTTTTTCATGATATGTATGAGAACGATATCATGATATAGCAAAAAAATACTGCTCACGTATCATTTCTTCTTTTTTGTCGAAAGTCCTCTGTCCCTTTCAAAAAAATATACAAATGAAAGAACTTTTACAATGAAACAATTTCGTAGATGTAAAAATGCCTCGGAGCTGCAACATTTTCTTTCTATTGGAACGAACTGATTACGATACCGGTACCTTATACTGATTCTTCACCAAGAAGAGCCTTTAGGCTTTTGCCTATCCGTCATTCAGCTCCCACCTACTCATTGGACCATGTCCTACCCATTCCTTGAGGTGGGAGTTTTCTGTCGGGAAATGATAAAATATACAACATGAAAAATCACAAAACATTATTATTCTAACTTTGCGATCATTTGGCGAACGTAATAAGTTAACATAGTATTTCTCCATTGTTTTTTGATGTTGGTATGCTCCTTACTTTTAGGTCTCTCGACTTGACAATAAAAGAAAATCGAGCCGGTAGACAGGGGCAAACCGTATCCGTTTGACAACCTACAAGGGTCTGGGATAGATAAATCGGTCAACTCTTTAATGCTCACTTCGTTCCGCTTACCGTTGACTGACACTTAATACATATGTTCTAACAAAAAATTGTTAGTTTATATAAAAAACGACATCTACAATCGTAAATGCCCAAACGTGTGATAAGGATTTAATTTCCAGAAACGATGAATAAGATATAAACGACTAAACTTATATCTTATGCTCCAATTATATGGTTGTCTTTTTCAAAAGGTGCAAACTAAAGAGAGTACTCCCCGTTTAAGTACTCTCTCGTAAATCGTCTAAGGTAACATGTGAGATAGGACCTTTCACTACTATTATATGAATTTCAACCCAAAATATGCCTAAAACGGTTCTGGTGCAAACATTAAACAAAAGAGAATAAAGCACATATATTCCTAACGGAATCGTATCTTTTATTGCAAGTCCAAACAATTGATGGATGAATTCTTTTTGATTTTGGACAGACTGGTTCCATAAAGTAATCTGTTCTTTTTTAATCATATGCATGGCTTCTACTCCAGAAAGAATGGATGTAGCTGTGTCAAAAGATTTAAGATCTAGCATAGAACGGATTCGCTTCTTTATAATGCGATGATCTTGTTCTACTATGTTATTCAAGTACTTTTGTTGTCTAAGTCGCATACTAGTAGGTATGCTTTTTCTTTTTTCAACTGTTCAATTGCTATAGGATAAGCTGGATTCTTATCGACTGTTATCACACGTGGCTTTGAAACATGAAAAGACCGCAAAGCTTTCTTGAAAAAGCGCCTTGCACCCTTATGATCCCTTGTTTTGCTTAGGCAAAAATCGATTGTGTTTCCGTTCGAATCAACAGCATGATCCAGGTACATCCATTGATCTTTTACTTTGATATATGTTTCATCGACTCTCCAAGAGCCATTTATTTGTTTGAGGTAACGTCGGATCCGTTTGTCCAATTCAGGACCATACTGATGAACCCAACGCATAATCGTTGTATGAGAAATGAATAAACCCCGTTCCTCCATCATTTCCACCAAATCACGAAAACTTAGGTTGTACCGTTAATAAGATAATATCAAGCTGGTAGTGCTTCCATTTGAACCAATTTTTCTTTTCCATACCGATCACACACCTTTTTAGAGTAATAGTATCAGTATGTCCAAGTTTTAGAGATGATTTGTAATTACCTTGAAGTTTTTGCACCAGAACCGTTACTTCACTAAAGAACCTGTTCGTTGAATAAGGAATATGATACCATCTCAAGAAAAAGAAGCTAGCAATAAATTGTTAGCTTATCGAAAAAACAGTATTTTTCCCCATCTTCTACTATTTATATTGTGATTTAACGCTTGTAAGATGAGCATCAAACATATCAATTATTTCAAGAAATCTATCAGCTTCACGAAAAACATGGTCTGCTAATAATGGATGAATGATACTCTTTATTTTACATTGCTCAATTAAATCACGTGCTGTTTTCTTAAAATCCCGAAGAGATGTAACCGACACACGATTTTGATCCAAAAATTGATCTAAAAGAGGAACTGTTTGGGATTGTGGTTTCATAGATTCTAAGTCAATTGCTTGATACATCAATTCATCAAAATCATTGCTAAAATTCCGAGCTGTATCTACAAGCTTTCTTTCCGATGGATCAAGAAGATGACCAATAAATTTAGCATGGTCTGCCATAATCCTTAAAAAGAAAACATTTTCTTTAATAATAGCATCCGGAAGAGCATCTAATTTACCTTCATTTAATTCAATTAAACGTCTTCTAAAATAATCAGCTTCCCTACTTGTATGATCAACTAACAGTGGAAAATTATTTTGCCCT
Source organism: Bacillus sp. H1a (assembly GCF_000633475.1). Taxonomy (NCBI): domain Bacteria; kingdom Bacillati; phylum Bacillota; class Bacilli; order Caryophanales; family Bacillaceae; genus Bacillus; species Bacillus sp. H1a. The sequence continues at coordinate 20,317 of NZ_AYMH01000086.1, forward strand.
GGCAATTTACATGTAAGAATTAACCCTAGAAGTTTTCGTTTAAATCCGAAAATATTAGTTGCAGCTTGTTGTACTTCTGAATTAAATCTTTTTATTTGTTCAGGATCTGTTTGATTTGTATAGGAATGTGCAATTTGTTCGATGTGTTCAAACAATCGGTAAAATTGATTAGCCTCTTGGATTAGTTGAGTATCCTCACATCTAAACCCCAATCGAAGAAATAAAGAATGCTCTTTCATGATTCTAGACCAAAAACGGATTTCATTTAATGATCGTTCAACAAACATTCCAGATGTAACACCCGTATCAGGATGTAATGAGGCTTCGTTCCTATTCATTTTCAATCCCTCCAGTAAATACTATGCTAGTTCTATTCTTATGAATAGATATAAATTAAAATACCATCAATAAAAGTTAAGTCTGGCTATAAAAATAGGGGTCCCACCACATCGCCATCAACCTAAAGAATCAAAATCCCCCTATAACGAAATGGCTATTCATTATTGACTACTGATAATGATGGATTTTAATCCAGCATCAGATAATAGACGATAAAAAGTTAAAAACGTTTATACAACAAGCCCCACATTTCATCTATATTTTTTCTTTATTGATAAAAAACGTTATAAAAAGAAAAGTATGTGGGCAAAACAACAAATACAACAAATACAACAAAAGAGCATAGCGTGTATATATCGTGCGCCAACACTTTATATACCGTCCACCTGATACACCCAGGTAAACTCAGGAGTTATTGTACATCATGCAGGGTTTCTTAAGTAACGTTTACCACATTGGTGACGTTGCTTTTTTGTTTTACCAAAGCAGTCGAATAATGAAAACTCGTATCGATGTTATCGCAAGTGAAGAGTCATATTGCAACTTTTCTACTTTTGAAGAAGTAGAAGAATTAAATAAAACTGTGCGTACATACAGAGACACTATCCGTATGTCTATTAAGCGTACCGATGTACAATCTAAACTAATTGCATTACTTGAAATTTTAAAACGCCACAGCTGTAAATATGTAGGTGTTAGTTTCCTATGCAAAAATAGAATTGCTGCAAAGATGGAAGTTTCATATAAAACTGTGCAACGTTTAATGAAGAAACTTGTGGATCTAGAGATGATTAAACAAGTTGCTATGAAGAGAACAAAAGATATGCTCCAAACTTTAAAAATATGCTATATTATCAGCTGCATGTCCTATACGAAAAATCTCCGTAAGCATATATTAATTTAGGTAAAAGCTAGTTTTTTACTTAAAATATGTTTTTAAAAGGGTGATAAAATGCATAATCAAAAAGATCAGGACAGGTGCTTCCAGTGCGACTTTCTCTACATTGGTGATAGCTTCGACGACACCGTGAAGACTTTCGACCCGAAAACAGGGAAGTTCCTTGGCACTTTTGTCGCACCAAATAGTGGCAACTTGCATGGTCCTCGGGGACTTATCTTTAACCATATGGGCAATCTTCTTGTCACTAACCAGAACGTCGGACAACCCGTGAATGGCGACGTATTGAAGTTTAATGGGCAAACCGGGGCGTTTCTGGGCGAACTCGTCCGTTCAGCCGAACCAGGCGCTCCGTTGGCACCGCGCGGTATCGTACTCTCCAAACATAATGTCCTGTTTGTGGCAGATGTTGGTGACTTCGACTTTAACACGGGCATAGAAGTGCCTGGAGAAGTGCGGATGTACAATGGTTCCACTGGGATGTTTCTAGGCAACGTCGACCACCACTGCTCCAACCCTTTCCACCCCCGCGGATTGGTCTTCGGTCCTGACGGCTTGCTGTATGTCTCCGCCATTGACTTTTTAGATCCAAATAAAGGCTGGGTGCTGCGCTTCAACCTGAAATCAGGGGGATTCGATGTGTTTATTGTGAGTAATAAAAAGAACAACCTCCATCGTCCCGAAGGTTTAGTCTTCGGTCCTGACGGCAACCTCTACGTCACTAGTTTCAAAAATCTTGATGATCCTAATGACACCGACAAAATTCTGATCTTCGATGGTGATACGGGCAAGTTTATCGGCAAGATTGACCTCTATGCCCCGGGAAAACCACGTGCTTTCGCACAGGCACTCCTTTTTGGATCGGATGGAAAATTGTTTGTCCCTATTACGGGCCCGTTTGACAATGCTACGGGGGCTCCTACAGGCGAATTTACCGGTTCAGTACGGCGTTATAATGTCCATAGCAAGAAGTTCAAGGAGGTGGTCCCCCCTTATAAAAAGGGCGGACCATTGGGAGTACCGTGGTACCTGACATTTGGCAATACGAATCCCGCAACACTAGCTTACCGGTGTGACCGGGAAGAGAGCTGCGACCATCATCATCATCCACCTCATGGGGAATGTAGTGACGAGAGCAGTAGTTAACATTTGAATATATAAGGAAAGACCGCTTCTAGAGTTTAGAACGGTCTTTTTAAACCTTCTAAAAGGTTAGATTCACAATATCCTATGATTTGTTAAACGATATTCCATATTCAGCGAACGGGTGCTTATCTTGAATAAGATTTAAGCAATGATTTTCAACAATCGGGCGCGATTGTTGAGCAAACACAGGTAGAAAAATTATTCACTAGCAACAGAAGGAACTCAAGCAT